>NZ_JAFHAP010000004.1:300000-549313 GCF_016938855.1 Polycladomyces zharkentensis
ATTTTGCGGGCGGTTTCCGCATCACGCACACCCCCGGACGCTTTCACTCCCATGTCGGCTCCCACCGTCTCCCGCATCAGCCGGACGGCCGCTTCAGTGGCGCCGCCGTACCCGAATCCGGTCGACGTCTTGACGAAGTGGGCACCCGCCTCCTTGGCCAATGTGGATGCGATACGGATCTCATCGTCACTCAACAGGCCCGTCTCCAGGATCACTTTGACCGTTTTTCCGCCTGCCGCTTCCACCACAGCCGCGATATCTTCCCGAACAAGCGCGTGATCCCCCGATTTGAGCGCGCCGATATTCATCACCATATCGATTTCATCGGCACCGTTTTCGATGGCGTTCCGGGTTTCGAACGCTTTGGTCTCCTTGGTGGTCGCACCCAACGGGAAGCCGACCACGGTACATACTTTGACGTCGGAACCCTTCAACCACTCGGCCGCCCGGGCCACCCAAACCGGGTTGACGCAAACGGAAGCAAAACCGTACTCTTCGGCCTCCCGGCACAGTTTTTCAATCTGCGATGCTGTCGCATCCGGTTTCAGCAAGGTATGATCAATCATGCTGGCAATGGTTTGCAAGTCCATTCTTCCCTCTTCCTTTCCCTGCTCAATCAAACGGCAATGCCCAAGTATTGAAACGCTTTCTTCAAGACCGAACGATTATTGTCATATCCTTCCCGTTCATGCAACTTCCAAGCCTCTTCCGCACTCAACCACCGCACCGTGTTGATTTCCGACAATTGCGGGACGGCTTGGTCCGTTTCAGCCCGTACGAGATAATAGTGGACTTCTTTTTGCACGTTCCCTTTGTCGGGGTGAAAATAGGTGTAGGATACCGATTCCAGCGGCTGCTCGATCCGGCCGCGAATCCCCGTCTCCTCCTCGATCTCCCTCAGTGCCGTTTCCTCGTGCGTCTCCCCGGGTTCCTGCTTGCCTTTGGGCAGTGTCCAATGCGCATACCGGTCCTCGATCAATAAAATTTCCACGCCGTTTGCCGTCCGCCGGTACACGACACCGCCGGCTGATATCTCTTTCATTCGGCACACACCCCTTTTGGCCCGTTGTCATAGGCGGCACAAGTTCACACGTTCGTGATGATAGCATACCACAAACGGCATGGGCAAGGGAAAAGGAAACGGGGAGGTGCAAAAACATGAAAATGATACATCTAAAGTTCCTTCCGGAATACCCAGCCGGTACGGTTATATCCCATTTTCCTCTCGTAAAACCGGTGTGCATCCTTACGTTGCACGCCGGATGTCAGTTCCACTTTTTCGCACCCGTTCGCACGTGCCCACGCTTCCAGATGGGTAAGCAACATTGCTCCGTATCCCTTGGATCGTTGATGGGAATCCGTCACCAGATCATATACAAACAAGTGTCGTCCATTGTAGAAGTTGTGACGAATCCCTGCACCGGCCAGTGCCATCCACTCCCCATCCCGTTCCAGGCCGAACAGACGGTATCCTTCCTTTCGCATGGCATGCAACAATTCCGCATATTTCTCCCTGCTGAGATCGTTCCTGAGCTGGCGTATAAGCGGAAAAGCGGATTGGAAGTCTTCTTCGGTCGTCAACTCCCGGATCGTATGTCCACCTCCCTGCTCGTACCGATACACAGACGGGCCGTTCCACAGCGTCAAAAGATCCCCGTACCACGGCATCAACCTTTCCGCTTCATTGAGATTTTTCCACTCGATACGCTGGATCTCAGGATCTTCGGTTGCCATCTTCCCGCCCACTATGCGACCGCGAAAGGTGAAAAACACCACATGATCGGATGACATCCGTTCGGTAATCTGCACCACACGTTCCACTTCCACATCATAACCGGTTTCTTCCTTCGTCTCCCGTATCGCCGCCTCGCGTAGCGACTCCGCTTCTTCCCGCTTTCCGCCCGGAAGACTCCAGAGCTCCTCGTTTTGCACCACCAACACCCGTTTTTGCTCCTCATCCAGAATCAATACGGAAACCACATCGATTCGTTCCACGCGATTCACTCCATTACGAAAAAGGGAATGACCATGTGGTAGCAAAATACGGGACAGTTGTCAATATTGAGACTCCACACGGCTGAAGGCGTGGGATTCTTGGGTAGTTCACGTCCTCAGTCCATTTCTGTTTCGGACAACTCCCAAGTTCAGGGCTGTCTCATCAGCCCATCCCATGCAGTTCTACAGCTGGGCTGTATGTACCCGCATGGGCGGGACACCTGCGACCAACGGAAGTGCCCGTGGTATTACCAGTGTCCCAGTTCCTTTTTTCACTCTTATGGTTTTACCCAGCGGGAGAGACTGGTTCGCCGCTGGAACCCCATACCATAACGTTTTCAAGGAACGAAACCCATAACCAGTGGGATGAGCACCGCTCATACGTTCGATTATACTATTGACAAGTTGCTCTTGCCATCCCCACAAGGGGGATTCCAGCAACCCGCCTTTCATCCCACGATTAAAATACCCCAAGGGTACTTCCTATGGGCGCCGTGGGCATTTAGGCGGCAGTTTCTGTAAAACGATAACGAATCAAAAAAAGCGACCCACATATGGGGTCGCGGGGCTGTTGGCAGAGTGGTCTCAACCCATGATCCGGGTGCGCCGTTGTCTCTCGCTCTTCATTCGCATTGCTCAAAGGTCGCTCATGAGAAAACGGCCACCCTCTTTGTCATAAGCGATTCCGATTTCCAGTCGAGCGCACCACGGAGCGGAGACGGGAAAACGGAGCTCGCATGACATTGTCAACCTGAAGCGACCCCATTTGGGCTCACTTCGTCATTCACACCGCTTTCGGTTTGGATGCGGGATGGGGCACGTCCCGTACCACGGTGGCAAATGTGCCTCGGCAATATTCGGCACCTGCTTCGTCGATTTTCACGCGGCAAACCTGGCCGATCAGATCGTCATTGCCTTCGAAGACCACTTGCAGATAGTTGTCGGAATAACCCATGTACAGCCCGCTGTCCGGCGCTTCCTTGAACGGACGCTCCGGAATCACTTCCAGCACATCGCCGACAAACCGTTTTGCGTATTTGAGCGAGAGACGGTTGGACAGTTCAATCAAGCGGTGAACCCGTTCGTGTTTGACTTCTTCCGGCACTTGGTTTTCCATCCGGGCCGCCGGCGTGCCTGTCCGTTTGGAATATGGGAAGACGTGAAGTTCCGCAAATTCCAGCTCCTCAATCAAACGATAGCCGTTTTCAAACTGCTCGTCCGTCTCGCCCGGGAATCCGACGATCACGTCAGTCGTAATGGCCACGTTGGGCATCGCCGCTTTGACCTGTTCGATTTTGCGCCGGTACTCGTCAACCGTGTACTTGCGGCGCATCCGCTTCAACACGTCGTCATCCCCTGCTTGAAGCGGGATGTGCAGATGACGGCACATTTTGTCCGAGGCGTTGAGCACTTCGATCACCCGGTCGGTGATCTGGCTGGCTTCGATCGAGCTGATGCGGACACGTTTGAGCCCGTCGATCCGATCCAAATCCCACAGCAGATCCGCCAGCGTGTAATTTTCCAGATCTTCCCCGTAACCGCCCGTGTGGATGCCGGTCAGGACGATCTCCTTGTACCCCGCTTCCACCAGTTGACGGGCCTGTTTGAGGACGCTTTCCGGTTTCCGGCTGCGCATCAGTCCCCGCGCCCACGGAATGATGCAGAAGGTGCAGAAGTTGTTGCATCCTTCCTGAATCTTGAGCGACGCACGCGTCCGTTCCGAAAACGTCGGGACGTCCAACTCCTCGAACTCGCGCGCTTTCATGATGTTTTTCACCGCATTGATCGGCTGCCGTTCCCGTTTGTACTGTTCCACGTATTCCAGGAGTTTGTCCCGCCCCTGCGTGCCGACGACGATGTCCACACCCGGTATGGCCATGATTTCCTTGGGTGACGTTTGCGCGTAGCAGCCGGTAACCGCCACCACGGCATCCGGGTTGCGGCGAATGGCCCGGCGAATCACCTGCCGGCTTTTTTTGTCGCCGGTGTTGGTCACTGTACAGGTGTTGATCACATACACATCCGCTTTTTGTTCGAAGTCCACTTTTTCGTAACCGGCTTGCTTGAACAGTTGCCAGATGGCTTCCGTTTCGTAGGCGTTCACTTTGCAACCCAACGTATGAAACGCAACGGTGCTCATGCCCGTTCACCTCCCATCTCACCTGATGCATACATCACTGCGGTCAACATGGCGACGGCAGCCGTTTCGGTCCGCAGGATGCGGGAACCCAAACTGACCGGAACGGCACCAGCCGCTTCCGCTTCCTTCACTTCTCTTTCCTCAAAACCGCCTTCCGGTCCGACAATCAGCAAAAAGGACGAGTGAATGCCTTCCGCCAACACCTGTTGGATCGGTAAACCGCCTCCCTCATAGGCGATCATGGCGCAACCCGCTGAAGCCGCACGGGACAATAACATTTGCCAATCCGCCACGGGCATCACTTCGGGAATCGACCCGCGATGGGCTTGTTCGGCCGCTTCTTTGACGATGCGCATCCACCGTTCCCGTCGTTTTTCCGCTTTCTTTGCATCCCATTTCACAATGGTGCGCGCGGAGACAAACGGCAAAAAGGCTGTGGCACCCAATTCCGTGCCTTTTTGCAACACCCATTCCCATTTGTCTCCCTTGGGGAGCGATTGTGCCACCGTGACGGATATGCACGGTTCTCCCGCGGATGGACGCCTTTCCACCACTCGGCAGACGACCTCATCTGTCCCGATGGTGTCGATGGCTGTTATATAATCGGTTCCGCGACCGTCGCAGCAGATGATCGGATCGCCCGGCCGAAACCGCATCACCTTTTTGATGTGATGAACATCATCGCCCACGATGGTGACCGTGCGGGAACCGATTTGATCCGGGTCGACAAAATAACGCTGCATGGATTCACTCCTCACATTCTACAACTTTTTCGCCACGATGGCTACCCAATCTCCGTCACGAACGGCTTCCACTATCTGCAATCCTTGCTTTTCCATCCCTGTGCGCACCAGTTTTTCTTTCTCCCGGATGACACCGGAAACGATCAGATGGCCTTCGTCCTTCAGCACCTTGGGAACATCCGGCAACATGCGGACGATGATCTCCGCAAGGATATTGGCCACGATGAGATCGGTCTGTCCGGTTACACCCCGAAGCAAATCGCCTTGACGAACCCGCACGCGATCCTGAACTTTGTTCAACCGCACATTGGCTTCCGCACTGGTCACCGCCACATCGTCCAAATCGAGCGCCAGGACCGTTTCCGCCCCCAATTTGGCCGCAGCCACGCTCAAAATCCCGCTGCCGCATCCCACGTCGATGACACTGCCTCGATGTGGGACGTACCGCTCCAACAACTGCAGGCAGAGCGTCGTCGTCGGGTGCGTTCCCGTACCGAACGCCATCCCCGGATCCAGCTCGATGATCACTTCATCGTCGTGGTCCGGCTCATACGGCTCCCACACCGGTTTCACGATCATGCGTTTGGAAACGCGTACCGGTTTGTAGTAGGCTTTCCATGCCTCCGACCATGACTCTTCCGCCACTTTGCGAGTGGTGACCCGTGCCGGTCCCGGATCAAGACCGTATTCCCCGATCTCCTTCATCATCGTTTCGGCTCGCCGGACAAAAGCGGGCACGTCCGACGTTTCGGGAATATAGCATTTCACCCGCACTCCTTCCGACGGGTAATCCTCCATCGACAATGCGGGAATCTCGCCAAAAGGGCTTTCCCATTCACGTTCCAGTACTTCAGGATCTTCGATGGAAACGCCGTCGGCTCCCATCTCCTGCAACCGATAACTGACGGCTTCCACAGCCTCCCGGCTGGTATGGACACAAACCTCCACCCAATTCACGCACACACCTCCCCAATACAGGAAAAACGGGCATACGCCCGCTATGCAAGTCCTTGCGACCTTTTTCGAATCATCATTCGCCCTTGAATGCCCGTTTCATCTTGGAGAAAAAGCTGTCGTTTTGTTCATGGATGTAATCGCCGGTCAACCGACCGAATTCACGCAGGACGTTTTTCTGCTCCTCGGTCAAACCGGTCGGTGTCACCACGCGAACCCGCACCCGCTGGTCACCCTGACCGTAACCGCGAAGCCGCGGGACCCCTTTGCCACGCAAGCGGAATTCCGTTCCCGTCTGCGTGCCGGCGGGTATCCTCAATTTGGCACGGCCGTTCAAGGTCGGCACCACCACTTCATCTCCCAGCGCCGCCTGAACGAAGGTGATCGGCAGTTCGCAAACGATATCGTCGTCCTCGCGCGTGAAAAATTCATGCGGCTTTACTTTGATCAAAATGTACAAATCGCCTGGCGGTCCGCCGTTGATCCCCGGTTCTCCCTCGCCGGCCACTCGGAGTTGCGTACCGTCGTGGACACCGGCGGGAATCCGGATGTTGATTTTCCGCTTCCGCTTGACTTTTCCGGCTCCACCGCATGTGACGCATTTTTGGCGGATGATTTTTCCTTTCCCTTCGCACTGATGACAGATCCGTCGGTTGACGATGCGTCCAAACGGCGTGTTCTGAACGATTTCCGCCTGGCCCGATCCACGGCAAACCGGACAGGTCTCCGGACGCGTACCCGGTTTCGCCCCGGTTCCGGAACAGGTGGAGCAGGTTTCCGTCCGCGGAACCATCACTTCCATTTCTTTACCGAACACCGCATCTTTAAACTCGACGGTCAGACGAAACTCCAAGTCGGCTCCTTGCCGGGGTGCATTCGGGTTTCTTCGTCTGCCGCCAAAAAACATATCGAAAATATCTCCAAAACCGAAATCGGTTTCTCCACCAAATCCGCCGAACCCGCCAGTTCCACCCGCTCCCGTGTTGGGATCGGCATGGCCGAATTGATCATATTGCGCCTTTTTCTGGGGGTCACTCAGTACTTCGTACGCTTCCTTCACTTCTTTGAACTTCTTTTCTGCATCTGGCTCTTTGTTGACATCTGGATGATATTTGCGGGCCAGCTTCCGATATGCTTTTCGAATCTCCTCGGGGGAAGCGTCCCGGCTGACACCCAGCACCTCGTAATAATCCCGCTTGCTCACGGGTTCACCCCCCTTTTCCCATTTCCCCGGCACACGTGTATTTGACGCATATTATGACACATCGTTATTCAGCAAAAAACGGGGAAGTCAAAGCGAAAGGCGACTTTCGCTCCGACCCCCGGCACCCAAGGCTGGTTATTTGTCGTCATCGACCACTTCGTAATCAGCATCTACGACATTATCGTCTTTCTTTTTGGTTTCCGCCGCTTGATCGTCGTTGGCTTCATTGGCCGTTTGTTGCTGGGCCGCTTGCTGATACACTTTGACGGAAACCTCTTGCACCACTTTCTCCAACTCTTCGGCGGCCTGCTTGATCGCCTCGGTATCGTTATCCGACAAGGCTTTCTGTACTTTTTCCTTGGCCTCTTCGACCTTTTTCCGGTCTTCTTCGGACACTTTGTCGCCCAGATCCTTCAATGTCTTGTTGGTCGTAAAGACCAATTGATCCGCTTTGTTGCGCACTTCGGCGGCCTCTTTGCGCTTTTTGTCCTCCTCGGCGTGCTCTTCCGCCTCTTTGATCATCCGCTGAATCTCTTCTTCGCTCAAGCCGCTGGAAGACTTGATCGTAATGTCCTTGCTCTTGCCGGTCGCCAGGTCTTTCGCCGAGACGTTCACAATCCCGTTGGCGTCGATTTTGAACGTCACCTCAATTTGCGGCACACCGCGCGGGGCCGGCGGGATATCCTGCAGTTGGAAACGGCCCAGTGTTTTGTTGTCGGCCGCCATCGGGCGCTCCCCTTGCAACACATGGATATCCACCACGGTTTGGTTGTCCGCTGCCGTGGAGAAGATTTGCGATTTCTCCGTCGGGATGGTGGTGTTGCGCGGAATCAGTTTGGTGAACACACCGCCCAGCGTTTCGATTCCGAGCGACAACGGCGTCACGTCCAACAGCACGACGTCTTTCACGTCACCGGACAACACGCCGGCTTGGATGGCCGCACCCATTGCCACCACTTCGTCCGGGTTGACCCCTTTGCTCGGCTCTTTGCCAATGAGTTTTTTGATCGCTTCTTGCACGGCCGGAATCCGGGTCGATCCGCCGACCAGAATCACTTTGTCGATTTGGTCAGGCTCCAATCCGGCATCTTTCAGCGCCTGACGGGTCGGACCCATGGTGCGCTCCACCAGATCTGCGGTCAGTTCTTCAAATTTGGCGCGGGTCAAGGTCACTTCCAGGTTTTTCGGTCCGGTTTCGTCCATCGCCAAGAACGGCTCCGTAATCGTGGTGGTCAACATACCGGACAATTCTTTTTTCGCCTTTTCCGCCGCCATTTTCAAACGCTGCATCGCCATGCGGTCGTTGGTCAGATCAATGCCGTGTTCTTTTTTGAACTCTTCAACAAGCCAATCAATGATCGCCTGGTCGAAGTCATCACCACCCAGGTGGTTGTCACCGCTGGTCGCTTTCACTTCGAACAGGCCGTCACCCAGCTCCAGGATGGAGACGTCAAATGTGCCGCCACCCAGGTCGAAGACGAGAATGGTTTGGTCTTCGCCTTTGTCCAGACCGTAAGCAAGTGCGGCAGCCGTCGGCTCGTTGATGATCCGCAGCACTTCCAGACCGGCGATCCGACCGGCGTCCTTGGTCGCTTGCCGTTGGCTGTCGTTGAAGTATGCAGGTACCGTGATCACGGCCTGCGTTACGGGTTCGCCAAGATACGCTTCGGCGTCCGCTTTCAATTTTTGCAGGATCATCGCCGAGATTTCCTGCGGCGTATACTGTTTGTCGTCAATATTCACTTTATGGTCAGTTCCCATGTGCCGTTTGATGGAGATGATGGTTTTATCAGGGTTGGTGATGGCTTGACGTTTGGCCGACTCACCCACCAACCGTTCCCCGTTTTTGGTAAAACCGACAACGGACGGTGTGGTGCGTCCCCCTTCGGCGTTCGGAATGACGACCACTTCATCCCCATCCATGAACGCCACACAGGAGTTGGTGGTTCCCAAGTCAATGCCAATGACTTTACCCATCGTAAATGTCCCCCCAATATCATGGTAATCTCTATTTATCAACTATGTGTTATGATGCGGGCTTCCAAAACGGTATGTGTCCATGAGAAACAGGCGCAGCGAAAGAAGGGCGCAGACGATCCCCATTCCTTCTTCTGCGCTCATGCTTCCCGAAAAATCACACGCTGACTTTGACCATGGCCGGACGCAACACCCGGTCCTTGAACCGGTATCCTTTTTGCAGTTCCGCAACGACGATGCCAGGCTCTGTGCCGCTTGCTTCCTCTTGCATCACGGCATTGTGCAGATGCGGATCAAACGGCTGACCCACCGCCTCGATCGGCTCCACTCCCACTTGCCGCAATACTTGAAGCAACTGGCGATACACCATTTCCACGCCTTCATGGAGAGCTTTGGCGTCTGTTGCGTTTCCGCCTGCCGCCAGTGCGCGTTCCAGGTTGTCCACGACCGGCAGGATCGCTTCAGCCAGAGGCGCCACTGCGTATTTGTCCGATTCTTCCTTTTCCTTGCGCACCCGTTTGCGATAATTGTCCAAGTCCGCCCGGGCGCGCAGGAACATCTCATAATGTTCCTCCGCCTTTTTCTTCCACGCCTCCAACTCTTCCAGCGCTCGCTGGTACTGCTCCGGATTGACACTTTCGTGCAGATCTTCTTCCGTCTTCTGTTGAACCGGTTCATCCGTTTCTTGATGGACCGTTTCTTCCGTCACGCCCGACTCTTGGTCCCGCGCCGCCTGCTCTTCACCGGCGGCGAAAGACCCCTCGGGCCAAACCTTGCGGCGTTGCGCCGGTTGTTCTTTCTGCACCGTGAATTTCAACCTCCTATATGATCATGACCTGGCCGAGCCAATGGACAGCCGACCGGATCATCAAATCCCCGACATGCATCCCATCGTTTCTGTCGGCAAACATAGGGAGAGGGGGTAGCGTTGTACCCCCACCAAACCTGGCAGCATCCACATGTTTGATCCATCGTCCCGCAACGATTGGTCAATAGAGACGACGCAGATGCTCTGAAAAGTGTTTGGAGAACACATCCAAAATCGTAATCACTTTCCGATAATCCATCCTTGTCGGACCCAAAATTCCGATTGTGCCCAAAGGGCGCCCGTCCACCGTGTAGGTCGCGGAAATGATGCTGCAGTTGTTGACTGCTTCCAGATCGTTTTCACGCCCGATGCGCACCTGTACGCCTTCTTCCATCGATTCGAACAGCTGGACCATCGTTTCGCTGTTCTCGAAAAGATCCAGTAAGGTTTTGACCTTCTCCACATCCTGAAACTCGGGTTGGTTCAGCATGTTGGTGGCCCCGCTGAAAAAGACGCGTTCGCCATGATCCGTTTCCAGCATCTGATCGAGCATGCTCATCACGGACTCATAGTGATCAACATGCCGACGGAGCTCATCCATCAATTCCCAATAAACCACGCGTTTCAGTTTATACAGCGGGACACCGGTCAATTTGGTGTTGAGTAAATTGACCAGTTTTTCGATTGAGGAGAGCGATACACCATCCGGTACCGAAATCCGTCTTTTTTCCACATGGCCCGTATTGGTTACGAAGATCACGACCGCCACCCGTTCAGACAATGGGATGACCTGCAAGTGTTTGAGTGTGCTCTCAAACACTTTGGGTCCAAGGATGATGGAGGTGTAGTTGGTCATCTGAGACAGAATGGAAGCCGTCTCCTGAATGACCTGCTCCACCTCATCCCTCTTGCGCGCGAAGAATCGGCGGAAGGCCATCATTTCCATGCGTGAAAGACGGGCAGGCTCCATCAAGTGATCGACATAGTAACGATAGCCTTTGTGAGACGGAATGCGGCCGGCAGATGTGTGCGGCTGTTCCAGATAACCCATCTCTTCCAGGTCGGCCATCTCATTGCGGATGGTTGCCGCACTGAACCCAACGCCTTCGCGTTTGGACACAGTGCGCGAACCGACCGGTTCGGCCGTCATCACGTAATCGTCGACAACGGCACGGAGGATCAGCTTCTGCCGCTCGGTCAACATCTGCCACCCACCTCCTTGTTAGCACTCTCTCTCCACGAGTGCTAAAATACTTATTTTTAAAGTACCAAACAGGGTGGGCATTGTCAATCTTTACTTGTGTTTTCAGCTTCTCCGAGGAATGCGGCAAACACTTCATTGCCGAAGAGCAGCCCCTGCTCCGTCAAGCGCACCCGACCGCCATCGATGATCAGCAATCCTTTTTGTTGCAATGCGGCCAGAACCGAACCAAACACGCGATCCATAGGCAAACCGAAACGCCGTTCGAATTCACCAGCCTCCACCCCGCTCAGCACACGCAACCCGAATATCATGAAATTCTCCATCGCTTCGGCGCGGGAAACGTGATGTACCTCTTCAGTTGGAAACCCCCGCCTCGTTTTTTCGATGTATTCCCAAATCCCCCGCACATTGGCATGGCGGAAACCACCGACATATCCGTGGGCACCCGCCCCCAGTCCGTAGAACTCCTCATGGCGCCAGTACGTCAGATTGTGTCGGCTTTCTTTACCAGGATGGGCAAAATTGCTGATTTCGTACTGGCTCAACCCAGCCTCATCCAGCATCCGCCGGGTCAGCTGGTACATCTTTACCTCTTCTTCCTCCGGCGGGAGCGGAAGCTCTCCCCGCTGATACAAGGTGTGAAAGAGTGTCCCTTCTTCCACCTTGAGGCTGTAGGCGGAGATATGATCGGGCCGCAACGATAATGCTGTTTTCAGCGTTTCTTCCATATCGGTGAGTGTCTGGCCCGGCAGACCGAAAATCAAATCGAGTGACAGATTATCGAAGCCGGCCTGTCTTGCCTGCTCCACGCTGCGAAAAACATCTTTCACCGTGTGAATGCGCCCGATTCTCCGGAGAAGGTCGTCACGGAATGTCTGGGCGCCGAAACTGATGCGATTGACCCCGCCTTCACGCATCGCCGCCAACTTCTCAGGTTCGGTCGTTCCCGGGTTGGCTTCCACCGTGAACTCCATGTCCGTCGCCCAACGGGGAAAATAACGCCGGATTGCTGCACACAACCGTTCCATCTGCCGGGGAGACAATACGGTGGGGGTGCCTCCGCCGATAAAAACCGACCGAATCTCACCCGGCGGATGCTGCTCAACCGTCCGTGCCATCTCCGTTTCCAGCGCGGACAGGTAATCGTCAACAGGCTGACCTTTTACTACATATGCGGTAAAGTCACAGTAGTGACACTTGTTGGTACAAAAGGGGATATGAATATAAACCGCTTGCGGCGCCACCTGGAGTCACCCCCTTCCTAAAAAACGTCGAGATGTGACGACCCGTTTCACCATTTCGGCAAGGTTCGTCCGGTCCATCCTTTTGGTTCGGGTGCATGAAAAAAGGATGCGGGAGCCTTCCATCCCGCCTTCGCTCCGTAGCCGGTCGGCTGGAGTCGCTCGGCCGGGAAACCGGCTCCCGCTTCCGTTCATTTTTTATTTTTTGTTGCTGTCGTCCATCTTCAATACGGCCATGAACGCTTCCTGCGGCACTTCCACACTGCCCACGGCCTTCATTCGTTTTTTCCCTTCTTTTTGTTTCTCCAAGAGCTTCCGTTTCCGGGTGATGTCCCCGCCATAGCACTTGGCCAACACGTTTTTGCGCATGGCGCGGATCGTTTCACGGGCGATCACCTTGTTGCCGATGGCCGCCTGAATGGGGACTTCAAACATTTGCCGCGGGATGAGTTCTTTCAGTTTTTCCACCAGCTGGCGTCCGCGATAATACGCTTTGTCGCGGTGAACGATGAACGACAGCGCGTCAACCGGTTCACCGTTAAGCAGGATGTCCATTTTCACCAAATTGGATCGTTTGTATCCGATCAGTTCGTAATCGAACGATGCGTATCCTTTGGTCCCTGACTTCAGTTGGTCGAAAAAGTCATAGACGATTTCGGCCAGCGGCAGTTCATAGATGATATTGACACGGTTGTTGTCCAGATATTGCATGTCGATATAATCGCCCCGTTTGTTCTGGCACAGCTCCATGACCGCGCCCACGTAATCATTGGGTGTCATGATGCTGGCCCGCACATAGGGCTCCTCCACATAATCGACCTTCTGTTGGGGCGGCATGTGTGTCGGGTTTTCGATATCCAGCACCGTGCCGTCGGTCTGATGGACCCGGTACACCACGCTGGGGGCGGTGGTGATCAGCGGTATGTCGAACTCCCGCTCGATTCGCTCCTGAATGATCTCCATATGGAGCAAACCCAAAAAGCCGCATCGGAATCCGAATCCGAGCGCGGTCGACGTCTCCGGCTCATAGCGCAGGGACGCATCGTTCAACTCCAGTTTTTCCAGTGCCTCACGCAAGTCGTCGTAATCGGCGGAGTCGACCGGGTACAGTCCGCAAAACACCATCGGATTGATCCGCCGGTATCCCGGTAACGGCTCGGCGGCCGGACGCTCCGCATCCGTGATGGTATCCCCGACCCGGGTGTCCTTCACATTCTTGATGCCGGCTACCAGAAATCCCACTTCACCCACCGATAATTCATCCATCAGCACAGGATGCGGCGTGAATGCACCCACTTCCGTCACTTCAAACGTTTTACCGGTGGACATCATTTTGATCTTCATGCCCTTTTTGATCGTGCCTTCAACGACCCTCAGGTAGACGATGACGCCTTTGTAGGAGTCGTACAACGAGTCGAAAATGAGCGCTTTCAGCGGCGCATCGGGATCTCCCTTGGGCGGGGGCACTTTCTCGACGATCTGCTCCAAAATTTCTTCGATCCCGATCCCCGCCTTGGCGGAAGCCAGCACCGCTTCACTGGCATCCAATCCGATCAATTCCTCGATTTCGTTTTTTACCCGATCCGGTTCGGCGCTGGGCAGATCAATCTTGTTGATGACCGGGATGATTTCCAAATCATTTTCCAACGCCAGGTATACGTTGGCCATCGTTTGCGCTTCGACGCCCTGTGCCGCGTCAACAACGAGGAGCGCTCCTTCACACGCGGCCAGGCTGCGGGAAACTTCATATGTGAAGTCCACGTGCCCCGGCGTGTCAATCAGGTTGAGAATATACTCGTTTCCATCCTTGGCACGATAGTTCAGGCGTACCGACTGCAACTTGATCGTAATGCCGCGTTCCCGTTCCAGATCCATCTGATCCAGAAACTGGTCAGTCTTCTCCCGTTCGCTCAGTGCGCCGGTATACTCCAGAATCCGATCGGCCAAGGTCGATTTTCCGTGGTCAATATGAGCGATAATGGAAAAGTTGCGTATGTTTTGTTGCCGATTCCGTTTCTCCACTTGTGTCCCTCCTGCACGGGCAACGCACAAAGACTGCATTTTTATATTATATCAGGGAACATATTCATCATCAATTGGCACGATATCATGAAAACGGCCAAGCCGACAAGGCTTGGCCGATACTGCTGACAAAGAAGGGTAACTCCCGTCATTCCGGGTGCGCCGTTTTTCCTCACGCTTCTCTTTCGAAAAGCGCAAAGACTGCCCGATGGAAAACAGCCACCCTCATTCAACGCATGTCTGGTGATTCCTGTTCCATTGCTTACCCAGGCTCGCTCCTTCGCCCAGCAGGAAACAGAGCAAGGTTGTTTTGAAGCAATCTCACATCTCCGTGATACGCCAGCCTACTGGTTGTCTACCATCGCAATTTCAGGTGAGCGGTTTTTCCTCTCGCTCTTCTTTCGGCCATGCAAATGTCGCTCACAGGAATTCGGTCACCCTCTTTTGGAGTCTGTCTGGTGAATCCGTGAGGGAGCAAATGCTTTCCCAGGTGAGCGACTGACCAAGCCCCGGCCGAGCGAAGACCCGGAAAGCGCAGGAATGAAATCACAGGCAACTTCCTCTGAGCGAAGCGTACTTTGCCTGCGTCCTGCGCTCCGGGTCGGAGCGGCCATGACTTGCATCCTTGAGGGCGCAGGTAGTGCGAACAGAGGAAAGCAGTTGGCCTGACACACCCTATTCAGCGAGTCCGAAGTTCCCGCCGAGTGCGGAGCTTGAGACGGGAAACCGGAAGCCGCGGACTTGGTCCATCACCTGAACAGCTTGCTGATTGCGGATGTCATCCCGTCCGGACCGGCAACATCTCCATCACATTTTCAATGATGGTGAACCCCACGGAGCCGCCCGCCGTCATGATCGACTCCGGATGAAACTGTACGGCCCAAATCGGTAGTGACCGGTGTTCAATCGCCATCACGATGTCATCTTCGGAACGGGCGATGACACGCAGTTCCTCGGGTACGCGGGATGCAAACAGCGAGTGGTACAAACCGGCCGTAAACGTCTCGGGCACACCCTTCCACAACGGACTCGCGTGGACGATGGACACGGTGCGTTTTTTTCCGTGCAACGGTTCGGGCAGGATTCCCAGTTCACCGCCGAAATGCTCGACCAGCCCCTGCAATCCCAGACAGACACCGAACACGGGAAAATGTTTCTCAAGGCACAACCGAATCGTTTCATTCAATGCAAACTCCTCCGGACGTCCCGGTCCGGGAGACAACACCACCAAATCAAAGTCTTCCCGCAACAAAGCATTTCGGGCCGCATCCGATCGCAGGGTGATCACTTCCGCTCCAGTCCGGCGAAAATACCCTGCCAATGTGTGGACGAACGAATCTTCATGATCCACCAACAGGATCGATTTGCCCCGTCCGGTCTTCCGCTCGGCCGAAAAGACGATCGGCGGTTCTTCACCGGCCTCGCGAATCGCCTGCAACAGAGCGGCCGCCTTTACCCGTGTCTCCCGGTCCTCCGCATCGGGGTCCGAGTCGTGGAGCAAGGTGGCTCCGGCACGCACCCACGCTTGTCCCGACTGCAATTTCATGGTGCGCAATGTCAATCCGGTGTTGACATTCCCGTTGAACGCCAGATAACCGACAGCACCGCCGTACCATTCGCGCGGGCTGTCCTCATGTTCCTCAATCCACCGGATCGCCGCCCGTTTCGGAGCACCTGTGATCGTAACCGCCCACATGTGTGTCATAAACGCGTCGAGCGAATCGTACGGCGGACGCAACCGCCCTTCCACATGATCCACGGTGTGGATGAGGTGCGAATACAGCTCCGTCTGCCTCCGACCGATCACCCGAACCGATCCCGGTTCGCAAATTCGGGACTTGTCGTTGCGGTCCACATCGGTGCACATCGTCAATTCGGCTTCATCCTTGGTGGAATTGAGCAGCCGACGAATCTGCTCGGCATCCTCCAGTGCGTCCGAACCACGCGGGATCGTGCCGGAGATGGGACACGTCTCCACCCGATCCCCTTCCACACGGACGTACATTTCCGGGGATGATCCGACCAAGTGGGCATCACCCAGATTGATCAAAAAGCAATAGGGACTCGGATTGATCTGCTTCAGCCGGTCAAACACCCGGGTCGGGGCGGCAGTACAATCGGCGGTGAACATCTGCGTCGGTACCACCTCGAACAGATCGCCCCTGCGAAACGCCTGCTTGGCCTTCCGCACCAGCTCCGGATAATGCCCGTCCGGGGTCGGTTTCGCTGATGGGATCGTAGCTGTTCGGGACAACCCTTCCCGCATTGAGATCGGACGCTTCGGCAGCATCACCGTCGATATTCCATCTGCGGCAAACTGATAGGTGAGATGGTACGCACGCGCCATCTGGTGATCAATTACGGCAATCCGGTCCGGCAGGTACAGAACCAAATCGGCTTGATCCGGTCGACGGCGATGTTTCAGTTTCATCGGTTCCAGTTGAAACACCAGATCGTAACCAAACGCGCCGTACAATCCGAGAAAAGCATCCTCATCTGAGAAAAACAAATCCCGGATCGCCCGGATGACGGTAAAAATGGACGGCAAGCGCGTCCGATCCTCTTCACATCGCATGTCTTCCGGCTCTGGCTCTCTCACCGTTCCCCGGAACATATGGGGGTCCACATGCGTCAGCCGTACGTCGGGTATACTTTGCAGCGTACGTTTCACGGCTTCCAGCAACACAACGCCATGCTCCCAAAGCGCCCGCACCTCGAAGGTACGCCCGAAGCCGCGGATTTCCACCGGAGGATTCACCAAACCGATATCCCACCGGGAGTACCGTCCCGGATATTCATAACAGCTGGAAAACCAAATACCTTTGTGCCCGTCGATGGTTCGGGCGACTTCATCCATGGCTTCAGCCGGCGCGACAGGTTCCGTCAACCTGCGAATATCCACGCCGCCTTTCGTCCGGTAACTCAACACTTCCGTGGATGTGACTGCGGATAACAGTGACACGAAAGTTCCTCCTTGTCAGGGAGGAGCACAGGAGAAAGCGAGGGAGTTGGGAGGTGAGGGCAAAAAAACCTTCTTCAGGGCGGCATCCTTTACCGGACACACCCTTGATACCTTTCGGTCAAAATCTTCTTTCTCTCCGACTCGTCTCTGCTCGGCTCCGCTCCGCTCTTCCTGGCTCTGCTCCGTTTTGTTTGATTGTCACTATACCACGGAACGACTTTCTCCATCAACGGCTTTCATGGATTTTTGCCATCTGAATCCAACCATCCCACAATCACTTCAATCGCCTTTCTCGCCCCCTCCCGGATACCACTGCCCATCTCATTGCCCATCTTGGCCAGTATGCCGCTGTTTTCTTCCACTGAACGCTTCACTTGTTTCACCCGTTGGACATTCTTCTCGGAAACGGGATTTTCCGTTTCCACCACATGTCCCATCACAGAGATTTCCACCCTGCCGTTTTCCGGCGTGATATGAACTGCCCGTGGGGCTCCTTCGTTGCCCTGTATTTTCTGGATGTTTTGTTCAGCCGTGTCGATGCCCAGAAACACCCCGAACATCAACACCAGCAACAGCGCGGTCACTTGTGCCGCCCATCTCATTTCACATCACCTGACCATTCCGGAACATATCGGATCAATCCATCTCGTTCGGGGTGAGCCTGTTTCCCTCTCTTCTTTTCGTCAACTCCAAGGTCACTTGCGAGAAACAGGCCACCCTCCCCAAAGCCTTGCAAACAGAAAACAGCCTCTATTGAGAGCCACCTGATGACGATGGTCGGGCGTCCACGGGTTCGGTTTGGAAATACAGATCCGCAAACGCACGGGCCAACGCTTTGGTGGTACGGAACACTTCATCAAAGTTGTTGTCCACCCCGCCGATTTCCACCAAGATGCTCCGCGGCGACAAGGATTGGTTGTATTCGCCGTTGCCCGTGGCACGGTTTTTGAGAAACACGCCTTTGGACAACCCCGGATACAGGGACTCCAGTTTGTTATGCAGTTGACGGGCCAGTTTCAGGTTCTGTTCCCAATCCTCATGTGCCGTACCGATGACGAATGCAATGCGGGCGTAGGGCTTCCCGTCGATCGTCGTGGTGGTTTTGTCCCGGCGTTGCGAATCCCGGTGAATATCGATGAAGTATTGCAAATCCTGATTTTGCCGCATCGCCGCCAGCACCGTTTTGCGGGAGGAGCGATACAGTTTGGGGTGCTCTTCCTTGTAATGCGCGGTGGAGACTTCTGCCCCGATTCCCAGGCGTTCCAACTCCTTGCCCAATCGCTTGCCGACCAAGATCACGTTTGTGTTCCAGTCATAAGCTCTGTCGGGGTCGCTCCTGCCCAATTCCGGCAAATACGATTCGCTGAAATGCGTCTGATAGATGAAGACACGCTTGACGGAGGGTGAAGGTGACGGCTCATCCACACGATCAGACGGGGTGCGGTCCTTTCCCTTTTCGGATTGTCGCTCCAGTTCTTTGGCCAAATCCGGCGGCGGTTCTGATTCGATGGGCACGTCGGTGTATTTGACGCCTTGTCCGGCTACGACGATTTCGGTGTCAAACAAAGTGAATCCGGGTAATTCCCGTCCGATAAACGTGCGGGGGTCCTTCGGATCGATGCTGGTGGCCAGTTCAAAAAAAAGTCGGGACATCCTCCCATCAGCCTGCTCATCCCGCATCGCCGCCAAATACGGAATCTCTCTACCCATCGCCCACAACAACGTATCGGCCGACAGGTGAGCGGTCAGTCTGCCGAGATCGGAAGAGTGTGCGCTCCGTTCTGCCTCCAACATGGCGAAAGCGCCGGTAAAAATGAAAACCAACGCCGTTCCCAGTATCAACAGGACAAATGATTGGCGTACACGTGGCCCGGACATGTTCAACGTAGCAAAACCCCGATAACGGTGGCGCATTCCTCTCCCCCTCTATCATCCTTGTCTTATCCAAGGTATATGAAAGAAAGGGACGAGGTAGAACCTATGAAAAACGAAGCGAATTGATAGAACAAACGGCTGTGTGCCGATTTCAGTTTGTATGAGCCGATACGTTATCAATGGTAACCGATTCATGCAATGCGCAATTGATTCCGTCCGCCACCAGTTTGCCGATATCAGAGATAAAATCATCCACCTCTTTGGGAGTGACGATCAGGTTTTGTCCCAACGGTGAGAGAACTTCGTGGATCAACTGCCGTTTTTCCTCATCACTGAGCACGCCGATCAATCCCAGAAACTTGTTTTTGGCTGCTTCATCCACTTTCTGATTCTGCAACTCTTTCAAATCGGGCCGATTCAACGGGTCAAGCGGGTTGGCCGGCTTTTTTTGGTTCATCTCTCGTTGAAGGTGCGACATCACCAATTCGATCGTGTCATATGTAATCGTCGCCGCATCCACCACTGTCGGTACCCCGATCGCAATCACGGGCACACCCAACGTGTCACGGTTCAATGCTTTTCGTTTGTTCCCCACACCGGAACCGGGATTGATACCGTTATCTGCCACTTGGATCGTGGTGTTGACCCGCGTCAGTGCTCTGGATGCCAACGAATCGACGGCGATGACGGCATCCGGTTTCGTTTTTTCCACGAGGCCGCGTACAATTTCGCTCGTCTCGATTCCGGTCGTACCCATCACCCCCGGTGAAATGGCACTGACCGAACGGTACCCTTCTTCCACTTGTTCCGGCATCAGCTGAAACAGGTGGCGGGTGATCAGTGTGTGTTTCACGACAAAAGGTCCCAGCGCATCGGCGGTCACGTTCCAATTGCCCAACCCGACGACCAGGATCTTGTCGTCCGGGGCAATTCCCGCCTCTTCGAGAAAACGGGAAAATTCCCGGGAAAAATGGACGGCCACCCGATGTTGCAGTTCCGAATCCTTGCTTCTGAGCCCCGGCACTTCCAATGTCAGATAGGTCCCCTGCTGTTTTCCCAGTTCGCGGGCTCCCTCTTCACTCTCCACCCAAATCCAGCTGGTTTTGATACCATCTTCATCGTATTCTTCCATCCGCACACCGGGGATTTCCCCTTCTTCGCGGGCTTTCAGTGCCAGATCATGAGCTTCCCGCGCGAGGTCCGTCCGAATGGCCAAAGCACTCAAATCCAGCATCGGCCGATCTTTCGCTCCGTCCCGTTTGTCATGTGCCATGCCCGAAATCAGCTCCTCTTGCTCAGATACATCCTATTTTTGCCATACATTCCCCCTCATTATTCCAAGCTTGCAATTTGCCCAATGCCGTGCTACAATTGAGCATGTTGCACGCTAAGGGACGCAATGGTGGTATCTGCAGGAGGTGAAATCATGGCGAACATCAAATCTGCGATCAAACGGGCGAAAACCAACGAAAAACGCCGGATGCATCGCGCGGCTCAAAAATCCGCCATCCGTACGGCCATCAAAAAATTCCTGGCCGCAGTGGAGGCCCAGGATAAGGAACAAGCGGCCGTGTTGTTGCGCGAAGCTTCACGGAAATTGGACAAAGGCGTCACCAAAGGCCTTCTCCATAAAAATGCCGCGGCTCGGAAAAAATCCCGCTTGGCTCAAAAATTGAACGCCTTGAACGGTTAATCGGACGACCCCACGCAGGGTCGGCTTTTATTTTCGATCATCATACATCATAACAGAAGGTCCGGGCGATTCACCCGGACCTTAATGCTATTGTAAGAGCGAGTGGTGCTGATTCCCGTTTCAGTTCCGGGGTCATGATCTTTTCCCCACTCGCTCCTGTCTCGCTTCATCGAAGACCGTTCGCAGGGTTAAGCCACCCTCTCACGTCCCGCTTACGATCCCCCGCAATGCCGGTATGTCCTCGTTACCGGCCAAACGGCGGCACCAACCCCATCGCTTCCTTCATCCTGGCCAGCGTTTCATCCGCGATGGCACTCGCTTTTTCCGCACCTTCGGCCAGTACGCGCTCCACTTCCCCCGAGCGCCGCAGTTCGTGATAACGCTCGCGAATCGGTGTGAGATGTTCCACCACTGCTTCGGCCACTTCCTTTTTCAACTGCCCGTATCCTTGTCCTTCAAATTGCTTGACCGTGTCATCAATCGACCGTCCCGTGATCAGGCTGTAAATAACCAACAGGTTGCTGACCCCAGGCTTGTTCTCCGGATCATAGGCGATGCGGTTCTCCGAATCGGTCACCGCCCGTTTGATTTTCTTCACGATCACATCCGGCTCGTCCAAGAGCGCAATGTAGTTGGCTTCACTTCCGGCGCTTTTGCTCATCTTTTTCACCGGATTGTCCAATCCCATGATACGCGCTCCCACTTTCCCGATCAGCGGTTCCGGCAATGTCAGCACTTCCCCGTACCGGTTGTTAAACCGCTCGGCCAAGTCGCGCGCCAATTCCAGGTGCTGTTTCTGGTCTTCCCCCACCGGAACGGCGTCCGCTTGGTACAGTACGATGTCTGCCGCCTGCAGCACGGGATAGGTGTACAAACCGACGACTACGCCTTCGGAACCCTGGCTTTTTTCCTTGAATTGCGTCATGCGATTCAACTCGCCCATACGGGCCACGCATTGCAACAACCAACCGGCTTCCGTATGCGCCCGAACATGGGACTGTACAAACAGTGTGGCCTTTTTCGGGTCCAAGCCGGCTGCCAGATACAACGTCGCCACTTCCAATGTCTTTTCCCGCAACTCATCGGGATCACGCGGTACGGTCAATGCGTGAAGATCGACCACACAGTAGAAGCATTCCGCTTCATCCTGCAATTCCACAAACCGCTTCAACGCACCGAGATAGTTGCCCAGATGCAGATTTCCCGTTGGTTGAATGCCGGACAACATCCGTTTCATTGACCATTCAGCTCCTTTTTCCTCAAAATAAAAAACCCCATCCCCATAGGGACGAGGCATTGCTCGCGGTACCACCCTGATTCGCCAAAAAACGGCGCACTTGATTGCCATAACGGTCTGTGGACCGGTTCCGCCTACTCGGACTTGAGCGTCCTTTCGGAGAACGGCTCCGAAGCCCATTCACGCGGGAGCCCGGTTGACTCGCACCGACCGTCAACTCTCTGAACGGGCCAGTCCGCGCTACTCTTCTTCTTCCTCGCCTTGAACGGTATCCGATTGTCCGTTTCGCCGACGGTCTCTTTCATCCCAACCCTGAAAGAGCCAAGCGTTCCGGCTCATCATGATAACAAGATAACAAGAAATGGCGCCGGATGCAACCTGACTTACCGAAATATTTACACCAAGACTGGTATGTTACGATTTCGGTGTTCAAGTAGGAGGGTTGACCATACAGGCCTTGATGGTCTGGACTTGGTCAAAGTCTATTCTAAATCATCGAATCTCTTCCACCAATACTCTTCCAGTTATCGTTTGGTGATCTCCACCCTGTCTTGGTACTTGTCCAACGCCGCCGACACGCGAAATCAATAATTGCTTTTCCATTAACCACAACACAATGCATCGGTTTGGGCTATTCGGTTGTGGTTGACGACAGGTTGCGACGCAGCTTTGTTTTTCAAACGCGGTGGCCACGCTCGACGTTATCGCTTGGGCCAAGTTATCTTGTTCCTGATGGTTCATCCTCTCGCAAGCGCAACAGAATTTTGGTATTATTAAGCTGAGAAGTGCGAAAACAGTTAAACATAAAAATATGGACATCATGCCTTTTTGTTTTGTTTCCGAACAGCCTTCGCTTCGAAAAATACCCGGGGGGTGTTCGGAAATACGAAGTTCCTTGTGTGATAAGAGCTTTCGGAGATTTTGTCCGGCTGGAAATACAGTAGGAAACACAGAAAATGGGTGCTTTTGAGGAGGTGTTCGGAAAACTGCGGGAGAATTGAGATAAACCAAGGGGCTTGGCAAACGCTGTAACAATAGATACACCTCTGTAGTGAGGATTGAAGCCACAGGTATCTACCACGATTAGGATCAAACAATTCGGGCGCAATAATAGATACACCTCAGTAACGAGGATTGTAACTCGAAGCGTTAACATTGAGCCCGTAGCTGGACAGAGGAAATAAATTGTTTGAAGCCCTGAGAGTTCGCTAAACCGGCCGACCACTCGGCAAAGCGTCGTGTCATTTTTTACCAAACCACCTTGCATGTCATCCGCTAAGGGCGTAAAGGCCATGATGATATTAATTACGCCCTTCATTACGTTGATAAATGCTTCTCCAAATGCCCGAATGCCCGGCGTTTTGATTCAGCCACTGGAAAAACCGCTGGAACTCTGCCCCCATAATCGCTTGATCCACACTTTTAAATACATCGGATATAGCACCGATCGACGATTGGAACATGGGCTTTAATCCTGATAATACCTTCGTATCGGAAGTTAGAACACCGACTCACCTCAACCCCTATGAGTCACCGCATAAATCCAAAAAGCCAGCAACCCAAATACTGCCACAGTGAACCCGAACATCAACCCGATCATCAACCCGAACCAGAACAATAAATTCCCCTCCTCTATCGAAAATACGTGCTAAATATGCATTTAATACGTATCGAATACGTGTTATAATAAATATCGAAGGGAGGGGAAGCAAATACCAAAGTCATCACGGGAAATCATCAAGCTGTTAAAGAAGGATGGATGGTACTTAGAACGGGTGACGGGTGACCATCACCACTTCCGACACCCAACAAAAAAGGGCACCGTAACAGTGCCTCATCCAAAGAAAGATTTACCCAAAGGAACAATAAGAAGTATTGAACGTCAATCCGGGGTCAAACTTCTTTGACCCCGCCCTTCCCTTCAAGTATATCAAAGGAGTTGATACAGTTGGCGAAATCCTATGTCTTCCCAGCCGTATTCCATTACGACCCTGACACTGAGGGAATCGGCGTTACTTTTCCCGATCTTCCTGGGTGTGTATCTCACGGAAAAGACGAAGAAGATGCCTTCCGTATGGCCCAAGAAGCATTGGCTGGACATTTGTATACAATGTTGGCCCATAACGAGGAAATCCCCGAACCCTCCAAATTGGCGGATATCGATTTGGAAGCATACAAAGAAGAAAACGAGCGCGCTGTCCTTGTTTTGATTTCTGTATCAAAAAAGGCCGTTCAAGAAGTCGGCCAGAAATCGGTGAAAAAAACTCTTTCTATCCCCAAATGGTTAAATGATCTTGGCGAGAAGCACGACGTGAATTATTCCCAACTGCTTCAAGAAGCATTGAAACAGCATTTGGGAGTGGGCAAATAAAGGCCGGCCGATCCATTCGGTGGCCTTTTCTTTTTATTTGCTATTCCGTTAATTGGTGGGTTGCACGGGAATCAAACCCGTGATCGTTTGCTATCCTTGGCCCCTCCATGAATCCCATAAAAAAGACCCTTATGGGATGCATGAAAAAGCGGTGGCCTCCCTGGCCGTGGGATCGCCCGGCAGATTCCCCCGACCGCCGCCCACTTCGTCCAGCTCAGGGCTTGCCCCGATAATTTCCGCGCGGACCACAGCCATGGGCCGGTTCTTTATTACTCTGGTAGGGGCCATGTCGCAGTGGGAACGGGAGAACTTATCCGAGCGTGTCAGAATGGGGATGGAACAGGATTTCTTGGAGGAGCGTCGCGATGGAAATATACCGTTCGGGTACCGTGAAGAAAACGGAAAATTGGTGATTGATCCGAATGAAGCGGCGGTGGTGCGGTGGATTTTTGAGCAGTACAAGCATGATGGTTTGCATGCTATCGCATATAATCTAAACAAGCAGGGGATCAAAACACGACAAGGAGCTCACTGGGGGGATCAGCAGGTTAGGTATGCCCTGACAAATCCCGTCTATATTGGCCACTTGCGTTACCGTGGACAATCTAAAGACAAGGAAATTGTCCTTAAATCCCAACACGAACCGATCATATCAGAGGAATTATTCTACGAGACACAGAAACGGATCAAGGAACGCCGGGAGGAACAATCCGCGAAGACAATTACCAGTAAGTACCCTTTTTCTGGTATACTAGTATGTGCTCGGTGTGGTTCCCCGATGGTCGGAGCGAAAAATAAGATGAGAAGTAAAAACGGCGGAATTAATTATTATTTATTACCGTTGCAATGGTCGAAATGCTCGTGGTATTTGCGATATGCCGGATATGTCCGAACAAGTAGAGAAAGCATTATTCGAGCTACTACATGATATCATCCAAGAAGTGCCGCGGCTGGAACCACCGAACCCCGAATCGCCAAGTGATCGGATCAAAGAGATTGAAGCGGAAATCGAGCGGTCAAGAAACGGCGCAGAAAATGGCAAGAGGCATTCGCCAATGAGTGCAATCACTGTGGAGGAATTGAAAGAAAGAACTAGAGAGGATCGAGAACGAGAGGAACAACTTAAAGCGGAATTAGCTTCGATTCCGCAAACGGAAACGTCGCCCAAAATTTCGAGCGATGAATGAGTCGAGGCATTAGAAAACCTTCGATATGTATGGAAACGAGTTACACGGTGGGAGCGAAAGGAAATGATCCGCAGTATCTTTTCCCGTCTTGTCGTCGATAAAGAAAGAGGAGGATCATATACACCAGTAATCATAAGGGAGTTTGAGCTAGCGTGAGAATACATCATATTTTCATGACGTTAGGTACCATCATCATGGCCCTGACCTTTGTCGTGATTCGGTTGCGTGCCGCCAAGAAACCAACATCAGCCAAAAAGATCATACTCCCGCCGATCGCCATGAGTACGGGATTTCTGATGTTCCTCTATCCGCCGACCCGCATTCCCTTTTCCTGGGGAATCATCGCTTTTCTCGCCGGTGCGGTGTTTTTCTCCTACCCGTTGATCCGCACATCCCAGTTTCACATCATTGGCGACGAGATCTACCTGAAGCGCTCCAAAGCGTTTGTCTTCATCCTGCTCGGATTGCTGCTCCTGCGTCTCGGCTTGCATACATACGTGGAAGAACACATTTCCATTCCGCAGACGGGAGCGGTCTTCTTCATCCTCGCTTTCGGCATGATCCTGCCTTGGCGGGTGGCGATGTATCTTCAGTATCGACGTTTGCTCAAGCAAACCCGATCCAAAGCACACAGTGGAAACTGACATATGGAAACTGTTTGTTTAAAATCCGGGAGCCGGCCGGCTCTTTTTTTATTTTGTCTTTAATTGGATGTGTCCTGAAGAAACGCACCATGAAAAATCTCACTGAAAGACTTACCGAAACCTTGCCTGTCCGAATCAAACAATCCGCTTTTCTGATAAAGTAAGACAACATTG
This sequence comes from Polycladomyces zharkentensis, assembly GCF_016938855.1. Classification (NCBI taxonomy): domain Bacteria; kingdom Bacillati; phylum Bacillota; class Bacilli; order Caryophanales; family Thermoactinomycetaceae; genus Polycladomyces; species Polycladomyces zharkentensis. The sequence goes on from NZ_JAFHAP010000004.1 coordinate 326,432, forward strand.
CAGCCCGACGGGATGACCGGACACTTTCTCCGGCACGTTGCCAACAGCCCCGATTTTTATTTTTTTAAAATAGTGCAATAGTCCCAAGGAATTGTTTCTTCCAATCGAGAAAGATATCCCTGAAAAGAGGAGGGATGCCATTTGAAAAAGAGAAGGTTGCTGTCCGTACTCACCACAATCGTTTCTCTATTGGCATTGACCGTTACTTGGACGCTGTCTCCTGCCGTCACACACGCACAACCCGCGACGGACCCGGCAGACATCCCCGGTGTCTATCATCCGGCGAATCCGCACCTGTATAAGGAAGAGATACCCCGGGTGAAGTCATCCGCCCACGGAGATGACCGCCTGCTCGGTCCCACCCGTCCCCATTATCGGATGAACGTCTCCTATGACACCAACCGTCATGTGATCACCGGAACGATGAACGTGACGTTTGCCAACAATCTCGGTTTTACACTCCATGACCTGTATTTCAACGTGTGGGCCAACGCACGGGATTTCACGGAAGCCGGCGGAGGTACCCAGATCCAATCCGTCAAGGTAAACGGAAAACCGGCCGTATTTTCCTTGAACGAAACCGCGCTTCACATCACCGGCCTGAACTTGCCCTCCAACAGTCGACCGGAAGTGCAAATCACCTTCACTGTCAAAGTGCCCAACCTGCAAGACCGGTTCGGATGGTATGGCACCACCGTCTCTCTCGGCAACTGGTTCCCCATCCTGGCCGTCTATGACGAAGAGGGCTGGAATACTGATCCGTATTTCCCTTACGGGGAATCGTTCTACTCGTTGACCGGGAATTTTGACGTCCTGTTCACTACCGATCGCAGCCAGGTGGTGGCGGCGACCGGCACGCAAGTGGGCAAAACCATCTTCCACAAAGACTCGGCCACTTACCATTTCCGCGCTCAAAACGTCCGCGATTTTGCGATGGAGTTGGACCCGAACTACCATGTCCGGCAGACATCGGTCGGAAACGTGAAAATCAACGTGTACTATACTGACCGTCAGGCCAAGTATGCCGACGCGATGTTGGAGGCGGGCCGCGGCAGCATCGCCCTCTTCAGTGAAAAGTTCGGAAAGTATCCGTGGCCGGAGCTGGACATCGTCAGCATGGAAGGATGGTTCGGCGGGATGGAATATCCCCAGCTGATCATGATCAGCCTCACCGACAACCGTACACAGGAGTGGGTGAAATCAGTAACGGCACACGAAATCGGCCACCAGTGGTTCTATGGCATCATCGGCAACAACGAATATGATGAACCGTGGTTGGACGAATCGTTTGCCACCTTCGCCGCAGCGCTCTACATGAATGATCTGGACGAGTTGACGACGGAACCCACCAAGGAGGAATACTATCACGTTTCCTCCCCTGTTTCCACGTTCACCCAGCACGCCGATGCGGGCGGCATCGAGGCATATTACCAGATGATCTACGGATACGGCTCCCGCACGTTGAACGAATTGCGGATGGAGTTGGGTGATGATACCTTCTACCGTGCCATGCACGCTTGGTTCCGGGCCAAGAAGTTCGGCGTGGCCACCACGCGGGACTTCATCCGGATCATGCAGCAAACCAGCGGACGGGATTTGCACGATTTCTTCGTCAGTCACCGTGTGTATGTCAATGATCAGGAATGACACTCCACACGGCTAAATCACCACAGGCACTCCCTATGGTCGCCGTGGGATTCTTGAGTGGTTAACACCCTTAGTCCATTTCTGTTTCGGGCAACCCTCAAGCCAGGGCTGTGTCATCAGCCCGTTCCATCCGGTTAGCACGTACCCGGATGGGCGGCACACCTGCGACCAACGGAAGTGCCCGTGGTATTACCAGTATACCAGGCTACTAACCCTGAAATGGCTTTGCCGATGTGGATCGCCCCACAGACGACTTTTTCTGTAAAAAGGTGTAACAAGGGTGAACATACGTTGGCCGCTCCGATCAGAGCGGCCATCATGATGAGAAAAGTTCGTGGGGCCAATATGCCCGCTGACCATGCCTTGATGGGGACCTGCCCTGTTCCCCAAAAAGGGGACCGTTTTTCCACCAGTGACCTTTAAATCAAGGCCGCTTCGAACAAGGGAGTGGGTTCCGCGCGCAATCCGCAGTTCGATTCTTCGTGCTTTTCCGTTTCTCCCTCCGTCTGGCACAGGTTTTCACTCATGAGAAACGACACTGTCCCTCGGATTGATCAAACACCCGCCGGCGCAACCATTTTCTCACCCTCTTCATACCCTAGCGCACTCCCTGCGCCAACCGGCCAACCGCTTCCTCCGTTTCTCTCACCAATGCCTCTAACAACGCTTCCGCCGTCATCTCCCGACTCAGTCGGGTGCCTTGTCCCGCCCACATCGACAGGAATTCGGAACGTCCCGCTTTGCCCGCCACTTGCCGAATTTCCCGGGTCAACGCATTTTGTACCGGGTAATCCGGCACCTCAACGTCCGCCATCTCCTCGATGAACCGGTTGCGGATACCTCGTGCGGGCTTGCCGGAGAAAGCGCGCGTCAGTGTCGTACTCTCCTCGGTTGCGGACAGCACCGCTTGCTGGTGCAACGTATGGGCGCCGCTCTCCCGGCAGGTCAAAAACGCCGTGCCCAATTGTACGCCTTGCGCCCCCAGCATGAAGGCCGCGGCGATTCCCCGACCGTCCATGATGCCGCCCGCGGCGATCACCGGAATGCGGACGGCATCCACCATCGCCGGGATCAACGCCATCCCGCCGATCAACGCTTCCTCAAACCGGCTCAAAAACGTCCCCCGATGGCCACCCGCCTCAAACGCCTGGGCCACCACCATATCCACACCGCTCTGCTCCAACGCGACTGCCTCCCGCACGGTTGTCGCCGTGCCTATCACCACGATATCGCGTTCCTTTAAAGCCTGCATCCACTCGGCTTCCAACATGCCAAATGTAAAACTGAATACCGGCACCCGTTCCTCCAGCACCACTTCCATCTGTTCCTCAAACGACGGAGCGAACTGTTTGGGAAATGGCGGTTCCGATAACCCCAGTTCATATTGATAGGGACGCATTCTTTCCTGAACGCGGGAAATCTTCTCCGCCGACACTTCATAAGGTTCCGGAGCAAACAGATTGACGGCAAACGGACGGTCGGTCAACCGGCGCACGGTACGAACGGCATCCCGCAACTGCTCGCCCGTCCAGTAACCGCCCCCCAACGTTCCCAGTCCTCCCGCCTCCGAAACTGCCGCGGCCAACTCCGGCGATGCAGGACCACCTGCCATTCCCGCCTGGATGATGGGATATTGCACACCCAACCTGCGTGCGACTTCGGTCTCCGACCACATGAGCCTTCCTCTCCCCTTTGTTGGTATGGACGTTCATTTCCATCTTAGCAGTAGATTTGAAAAATTGACACTCCACACGGCTAAAGTACCACAGGCACTCCCTGTGGTCGCCGTGGGCTTTTAGGAGGCTTTTTCTGTAAAAACAAGAGGAGAATATTCCCCTCGAGACCGCTGACATCATGTCGTATCGGGTGAGCCGAAGGATATTCCAACGATCAACACGGCGTTCTTCTTTTGGTGGATGCGGCATAAACAGCGTGTGCTGCCCATTGACGTGGAAGCGATGAACATCCATCTGTGGCGAGTCGGGTGAGTCTGTTCACCATCGCTTTCCCGGGTCGCTCCGCCTGTTCCCTGCAAGGAAACCGGTTTTGGCCGCTCCGAACCGGAGAGCGCGCGGGATGCGGGCAAAGTACGCTTCACTTAAAGGACATTGCCCACGAATGAATCCCGGCGCTTACCGGTTCTCCGCTCGGCAGGGCTTGGTAAAGTCGCTCTGGCTGGAAAACGTTGCGTCCTCATCAATTTACCGGGACAGGAAGGCGGAAAATCGGAGCCCGTGGTCTTTGTCAAACAACCTGAAGGGGAAAGTCTCATTCCTTCTCATCCCTCTTCCGGGTCGCGCCGTACGGTACGGGTTGAATCTTGTGCGTCTTTTTCTTCTTCCCACGTTTCTTCCGACACGACTTCAATCCCGTGCCTCCACAACAATGCGGCGGTTACCCCCATCCCGGACCGCAACGTTTTGCTGAATGTCCCGTCGTAGATGGCACAACTGCCGCATGACGGACTCCGCTCCTTCAATATCGCTTTTTTGGCACCGATCGCCTTTGCCATGGCCAACGCTTCCCGTGCCCCGGCCAGGAATGCATCTGTCACATCATTCCCGTGGTTGTCCACGACACGTGCCCGACCGTCCAGCACATCTTCTCCGTCACCGCCGACGATCTCCGCCGGATTGCGCGGGGTGGGCAGTCCGCCCATCTGCTCGGGACAAACGGGGATCGCCTTTCCTTCCCGAACCAGCCGCTGGATGGCATCGATCCGGTTGTGTCTTTGGTCAAAACGGCAATGAATCCCGGCGAAACAAGCGCTGACGATCATCGGGGGAGTCCGGTCGCGATCTTTCTTTTCCATCTCCTTCACCTCCCTAAAAGAAAACGGAACTTTCAGATATGCGCAATCCCTACGCGACAGGGTTGCAATTTTGTTACAATATCTATGGAACAGAGAAACTGGTCATCTTCAGTGGTCAATCAGAATAGGAGTGTGTCGTCTGTGTCTGAAAAAGTAGTTGTCGTCGGTGGCGGATTGGCAGGACTAAGTGCGGCCGCGCGTTTGGCCCACCATGGTTACGAAGTCACACTTTTGGAAAAGGCACCAAAATTGGGTGGTCGGGCGATCACCATCCCGATGAAGGGATTTAATTTCAATTTTGGCGCTCATGCCATTTACGCCCGTGACAAAAGTATCCTGCGCAAATACGAACATGAGTTGGATCTCAAGGTGAACTGGCGGGATTTCTCCCCCAAAAAAGCGTATTACGATCTGGGGTCGTTCACAACCCCGATGCCATCCACCTTGGAACGGCTGTTTCAAACCAAGATCTTGGACAACAAAAACAAATTGCGTTTTGCTTATGAAGTGATCAAAACACTGACCCATATCGAACGGGGGGAAGACGGGGTTCCGATCGGCGAATATTTGAAAAAAGAGCCGGAACCTTTACGCGATTTGCTGTTAACGCTGGCATCCTCCAACTTTTTCACCAATGAACCGGAGAAAATACCGTCTCCGTTATTTTTCCAATATTATAGTCGATTATTTGCGACCCATCATGCTGTGGCCTACATCGGCGGCGGTTGGCAATCCATCGTGGACGGTTTTGCAGACATTCTCACCAAAAACGGCGGTCGGATCCTGACCAAAGAGAAAGTGCAACAAGTGGACACGGAAGGCAACCGCGTCACAGCAGTTCACGGGAAGGATACGGTTTATTACGCCGATCATTTCATTTTCTGCATTCCGCCCAAAGAGCTGCTCACACTGTTCGGCGAAACGCGATTTGCACCGTTGTTTGAAGAATACGGGCGATACGTTCCGAATCAAGTCGTTGTATACGATGTCGGTCTCAACAAACGGATTGAAAGCCCTTACACTTACATTTACCATAAAGGGGAACGAGTATTTATCACCGACATCTCCTATTACGATGAAACCTGTATCCCGGAAGGCGGTCAACTGATGCAGGCCGTTGCTTATCTCACCCAGGAAGAGATCGAACAAAATAAAGCGGATGAAAAAGTGGCTACGATTGAATCCGTTTACGACAAACACTTCCCGGGTTGGCGGGAAGTCTTGGTTGCCAAGCGTATTTCAAAACGGGCCACCGTGCAGGAAATCAAGTGCATTGACGATCAGCGGTTGATGCCGACCAAATTCTACAGCATCGCCAACGCATATTTTGCCGGTGATTGGTGCCAAGGAGAAGGACAATTATCCGAGCTTTCCTTCAGCTCAGCCTATGACGTCACCAACCGGATCCTGGCACATCGGGGTGAGGAAAGTAAGGAGGTTTAGGGCTTTTTCCAAAATCACCTGAGGGGGAAGCCCCCCTCAGGTGATTTTTGCGTGAGCCGTTTGATCCTTTTTCGGTAACTCAAAGGGTGCTCGCAGGGATTCGGTCACCTTCTTTCAGCTGAGGAAAAGAAGAGCCGAAATTTCCCGTTGAGCGAAACGTTGCAGGAATCAGGTTGCTTGCGACTTTTTCTCGCAAATGAGAAACGTGTGTTTTGCCCGCGCCTGCGCCCCCGATTCAGAACGACCGGGTCTTCTCAAGCGATGGGGATCAAATTCACCGACATTTTTTCGGAAGATTAGACCGGCTCCGGTGTTTGCGCCATCAGAAACCGTTCCAATGCCAACACCTTGTCTATTTTTCCTGACTTGACAGCCTGATCGGTTTCAATGGCTTTTAACAGTAACGAGCGCAGCGCTTTCTCTGTGTATGCCTCCCCTTGACGCAAGGCCAGTTTTACCGGGTACGGATGCAACCCGAGGACGGAAGCGATCTGGCGCTCTGACTTTCCTTGCTGAGCCAACACTTTCACTTGCAACATGATTCGGTACTGGCGAATCAGTAAAGCGAGAATTCGAATCGGTTCCTCCCGCTGATACAACAAATCGTACAAGATGGACAGCGCCTCGTCTGTTTTTTGCCGCGCGACGCAATCCACCAGTTTGAATACGTCATGTTCCAACGTCCGTGGAACCAGCTGGTCCACCATTTCCGGCGTAATCTCCTCTTGTCCGGCATAGGCGGCCAGTTTCCTGCATTCCTGATCCACCATGCGCAAATCGTTTCCCGTCAACCGGATCAACCGCCGAACCGCTTCCGGTTGGGCTGAAGCACCTGCTTGTTTCAACCGTTTGGCCACCCAGCCCGGCAACTCTTTTTCTTCCAACGGGGGAAAGGCGACGGTGCAACAATGCTTTTCCAACACTTTCACCGTTTTTTTTCGTGTGTCCAGTTTTTCAGCGGGTGCGATCAACACCACGACATTGGATTCCAGGGGATTTTCCGCATACCGCAGGAGTTCTTCCGGCTGGTGCTCCACTTTGTCCTTCCCTTTGACCGCAGTCAAGAACCATGCATTTTTGCCGATCACCAACCGGCGCCCACCGAAAAATGAGGGGGTTTCCGCCTCCTGCACCAGCTGTTGCACCGGGATTTCCTCCAAGTCCAGGATCACTTCATGAAAGGAAGGATCCTCCGGAGGCAGGACATGTTTGCGCAACAAGTGAACCATCTCTTCGATCAAAAAACCTTCTTTGCCGTAGAACAAATAAATCGGCTGAATTTGCCCCTTCACGATTTCCCGCGCCAAGGTGCGGTACATTCAGCAGTCCCCCCTGCTCCGCCTTCTACTTTTCTTCTCGTTTGTCAATCACATCATATTTTTTCAAAACTGATTTCGCTTGACCGTCTTTTTCGTGCCAAACGATCAGCACAATCAGCTTGCGATCATCCGCCCAACTGAGCCGGGCTTTGCCTCCACTTTGCCAAGCAGAAGAGCGATACCACAACTTCCCTTCCCTTGTGCGAACCTCTACACGGTTGCCGGATACCACCGCCTGATAGCGCCGACGAGGCGACCATTCGGCTCCGTCTCCCGTGTCGTGCTCAGATGCACCGACAACAGGTTTATTTCCGGGTGGGGTGGATGGATGGTCCTTCCCTGAGGTACCGCCGGACGGGTTTGTCGCAACCGGCGGTTTGGGAGGAGTGTGCTTTTCCGACATCCCCCATTGTGTGAAGATGGCACCGATTACGATCGCTGCTGCGATTCCTCCGCTGATCCATCCCATACTGGTGAATCTTCTGCGGAAGGTACGTGTCGGGTTCGGTTTTTCCAATTGCGGCAGGATGCGGTCGACCACGCTGACAGGCGGATGAACGTGGGGCAGGAGAGATAAATGCTCATCCAGTCGCTTCAGCCGCGAGTGAAAATCCGAACAACCGGTGCACACAGACAGATGGGATTGGAGGCTTGCCTGTTCCTCATCGGACAATTCCTCGTCCAAGCTCCGCTGGATCAGTTCCAGCGCCTCCTCACACCTCATCGTGCGACACCCCCTTCCTTGTATTCCGCCAACAACACTTGCAATTGTTTGCGTGCGCGAAATAGATGGGATTTAACGGTGTTGATGGGTAAATTCATCGATTCCGCAATTTCCTGGTAACTATAGTCGTGCACATAGCGCAACACGACGGCTGTGCGTTGTTGCTCCGGCAATTGCGAAATGGCCGTTTTCAAATCCGAATGAAAATGGGATTGGTGCACTGCCTGTTCCGCCTCGGTATCCACCGGTTGCATCTCTTCCGGCATCGGTACCACTTTCGTTTTGCGGCGGAACTGATCGATACAAATGTTGGTCACAATCCGTTGCGCCCAAGTTTCAAAGCGGGATTGCCCCTGAAAAGTAGAAATCCGATGATAGATCTTTAGCAGTGCTTCTTGGGTCGCGTCCAGCGCATCCTGCTCATTTCCCAGGAGATAATAGGCCGTGCGGTAGACTGGTGTCTCAATTTCCCGCAGCAGCCGGATCATGGTCTCGCGATCGCCGGCTTGCGCCCGTTTGACCCATTCCGCTTCGACCACATTTATCCCTCCTAATTTACCAGACGGTCCTGGGGTATCAAAAGTTGCTGTTTGATTGGAATCCGGACTGCGGTACGCTCTCCCGGGAGCAAATTCATTCCCATTGTACCACAGTCGGACAAGCCGGTCTGATCCGAGACGGGACAACCTGTTCCGCTTCTGTGCCATCGTCGGTTACGGTACAGGGTGGAGCATCTTTTTGCTCCTGTTTACGAGAGGTTTACGTATACCCGCGGGAAAATGATCGCCTTTCTCGGGCGCGGCCGGCATACCGTAAGGGAGCAATGTTTTTCCAGGCGAGCGAAGACCTGAGCCTGAACTGAGCGAAGACTCGGGAAAGCGCCGGTTTGAAATCGCGGGCCATTTCCTCAAAGCGAAACGGACTTTGCCCGCATCCTGCACTGACCGGGTCCGAGCGGTCATGATTTTCTTTCTTGCAAGGCGCAGGTGGGGCGAACCGGGAAAGAACCCGGACAGTATTCACCAGACACACACTGGAGACAATGACACGACGGTTTCCAACGACCAGCAATCCGTGACGTCATCTTGCCTCCGACATCATCGTTTCCACCGTCCAGCCGGCGGGACGAATCCGGATGGTCACCGCCCCGTGACGATCCGTCCGATACACGCGAATCCGATGGCTTTGCAAGCGGCGGATCACTTCCGGAGCCGGATGGCCGAACCGATTATGCCGGCCGACCGAGATCACGGCGAAACCGGGACGGACTTGCGCAAGCCATGATTCTCCGGTTGATGTACGGCTTCCGTGATGGGCCACTTTCAGCACATCCACAGGTGGAAAGCGCCACTTCCCCATCAAGTCCGCTTCCGCCTCCTGCTCGATGTCACCCGTCATCAGCAAGCGGAAACGTTGGATCTGCAGCAAAAAAACAATGGAATCATTGTTGGTTCGTTCGTCGGTCGCGAGATGAGCAGGATCGGGATGGAGAAACTGCCATGCAACCCCCGGTTCCAGTGTCCATGCCGTTCCGGGAGAAGGCGTGACGGTACGGGCACCTTGTTCGATCAATGTTCGCACCAATTTCCGTTCCGTCTCGGTACGGGGCGGGTGGGGATTGCGCAGGACGAAGCGAACAGGGAATTGTTCCGCCACTGTTTGCAAGCCTCCGATGTGATCCGTATCCCCATGCGTCATGATGAGGTAGTCGATCTGTCGAATGCCGCGAAAACGCAGATATGGAACCACCGTGTTCTCTCCCACGTCGTAGGAATATTGCCGCCGTTGCCACGACTTTTGCGGAAATGACGGCATTCCACCTCCGTCCACTACGATGACTTGTCCTTTCGGTGTCTCGATGACGGCACAATCCCCCTGCCCCACATCGAGAAAGGTGATGCGCGCCTCCATCCCCCCGTAAAACGGATGATAGGAGTAGAAGATCAGACCCGTTAGCAACGCAAGCGAACACCAGCGATGCCGACGGGGATAAAGCGCGTTGCCCGTCCAAGCGTACAATGCGTATACACATACCGCCGCGTATGCCGCACACCATATCCATGACGGCGGTGACCATGACGTCAACATTCCCGGTCCCGCGGAAAACCGTTCCAACAACCATAACAGCCCTTTTGTCACCCAAGTGCATACCCAGGCAGGCACCGCTCCCAATACCGGTGCGATCCAGCCCAACATCAAGGAGAGGAGTGCCAAAGGGAACACCACGCTACCGACAATCGGGACGACCCACAGGTTGACCCACCAAGAGCCAGTGGGAAAAGCATAAAAATAGACGATCATCACAGGAAATGATACCAGATGGGCGATCAATGTGACCGCCAACAATTGATTGCCACGCTTCCAAGGTAATGGAAACCGGCCACTGAGTGGTTCGACAGCCAACAGCAGCCCGAGGGTGATCAAACAGGTGAGCTGAAACCCCGCCTCCAGGAGCTGATACGGATTCCACAACAGCATCATCCATCCTGCCAGAAACAAAAAGGACAGCCGGTCGTGCCACTTGCCGAAAACCGCGGCAACAAGGGTGAAACCGGCCATCATGCACGCCCGGACAACGGATGCTTCCGCCCCCGTCACCCATGCAAATATCGGCAACGATACCATCGTGAGTCCGCCTGCCACTTCACGCGTCAAGCGCAATCGGGTCAACAAACCGTACACGCCCGCGACGAAGACGGCCACATTCATCCCGGAAATGGCCAACAAATGCGTCAGTCCCCATTGGGCAAACAGGCGGTCTACCTCCTCCGGCACTGCTTTCCTCTCTCCCAGCACCAATCCGCGAATCAGACCGGAAATCTCCGCAGGATACAGTTGTGCCAGCGTTTCGCCGCCACTTTGCCGAATCCGGTCTGCCCATGCGAATACATGCCATGGAGGCGGTTGTTCCGCCGACACCCCGTGAAGCCCGTCAGTCGACGCAATCCAATGCACAAATTGACGGCGATAAAACGATCGTGCATCAAAACCGCCTGGATTTCGCGCCGGTTCCGGTCGAGTCAACCGTACACCGTCCACCGACAGCCGCGTCCCGCTTGTCCAATCGCGAATCGTCCGCAACTCCGTCGGTGATTGCACTCGCAGACGAAACCACACTTTTTCGTCTTCCAAGCGCCGAACGGCACCATCCACCTCTATCCATCGGACTTTCACCATACAGGTGAGCTGATCTCCATCCACCTCAGGGGCGGACTGGATAACCCCATACATCTTGATGCCAACGTGATCGGCCAACCGATCATCGATAGACGAGACATTGCGGGCATCCACCCAGGACGTATAGGCGGCTCCGACAAAAAAAGAGAGCAGCGTGCATGTTGCCGTCCACATCCGCCAACGCCACAGGCACACCCATCCTCCCCCCATCCCGACAACAACCGCCCCGAACAACCACCATCCACCGTACCCGCTTCCCCATGCCAATGCAACGCCGATGCCTCCCATCCATCCGCCCGCCAACCAACTCACCGGAGCCTTCATAACAACCTCCATAAAAGGGATGAAATGGTATATCCTTTCCGCAAATTCCGACAGAATCCCTCCATGTTCGACAAAAACTGTCGCCATTTTGCTACGGCCGGTTGTCAAACCTTGATTGACAGGTTCCGGTAATCGTATTAGAATGCTAATCATGACAAAACCTAATCATCAACAGTTTCACACTTCGAGCGCTGAATCCGTACAGGAACGGGGGAACCAATTTTTTGGGGTGAATCCGGTGCCATCACCGGTAGGGTCACTCTCACGGACCCGAATCCGTCAGCTAACCTCGTAAGCGTGCTGAGAGGGAAGTGTGCTTCTTCACATGACCAAAAGTCATTGAAGTGGGCACTTCAATGGCTTTTTTGCGTTTTAAACAAAAACGGAATTTATCTGGGGAAGGTGTATGTGATGTTGTCCTCACTGAAACGCTTGATCATCGGGCGCCCGCTTCGTACTGAGCAACTGCAGGAAGAAAAACTGCCGATTTGGAAAGCGCTCCCTATCTTATCATCGGACGCGCTGTCGTCAGTCGCCTACGGTACGGAGCAGATCCTGCATGTACTCGCCCCGATCGGCGTGCTGGCGCTTTGGTATTCATTGCCCATATCCGGCGCGATTATCGGTTTGTTGACACTGCTCATCCTTTCCTATCGGCAAATCATCCACGAATACCCCGGAGGGGGCGGTGCCTACATCGTTTCAACAGACAACCTGGGTTGGTTTGCCGGGTTAATCGCCGGTGCGTCGTTGTTGATCGACTATACACTGACAGTGGCAGTCAGTGTTTCAGCCGGTACGGACGCGATCACTTCGGCATTTCCGGTTTTGCACAATCACAGTACGCTCATTTCCGTATTCTTCGTCCTTCTCCTCATGATCCTCAACTTGCGGGGTTTACGCGAATCCGGAACGATTTTCTCATTCCCCACCTACCTGTTTATCCTGGGCATGCTGGGTCTGGTGCTCGTAGGGTTGGGCAATGTGGCGGTCCATGGGATTCCTGCCGACGTCCCACCGGTGACACACACCTTTCCGGTCGGTCTCACTTGGTTCTTATTGTTGCGAGCGTTCTCGTCCGGATGCTCTGCATTGACCGGCGTCGAAGCCATCTCCAACGCCACTCCCGCCTTCCGGAAACCGGAGACGAAAAATGCGGCGCGTACATTGGCGCTTCTGGGATTATTGCTGGCCGTGTTGTTCGGCGGGACCAGCATGTTGGCATATCTGTATCACATCACGCCCAGTCCGACAGAGACGGTGCTTTCCCAAATCGCTGAAGAGACCTTCGGCAGAACGCTTCCGTATTATTACATCCAGGGGACTACCGCGCTGATCCTGATTCTGGCCGCCAACACCGCCTTTGCAGGCTTCCCGCTGTTGGCCTCCATTATGGCCAAGGACAAATTTATGCCGCGGATGTTTGCTTCCCGCGGAGACCGGCTCAATTTCTCCAACGGCATCATCGTGTTGGCCTTGGCCGCAATCGGGTTGATCGTGGCGTTTGAAGGAGAAGTGGAACGGTTAATCCCCTTGTATGCGATCGGTGTCTTTTTATCGTTCACCTTGTCCCAAACCGGGATGGTGGTTCGCAGGTGGAAGCAGCGCAACCCGGGCTGGATGCGCAAATTGGCGATCAACGCCGCGGGTGCGGTCGTCTCGTTCATCGTCCTGCTGATTTTCGCCGTCACCAAATTTACGGAAGGCGCTTGGATCGTGGTATTGGTGATACCGGTGTTCATCTTCGCCTTTTATCAAGTTCGGAAACACTATGAGGCTGTCGCGGAAGAGTTGCGCATCGACATCGCCACCGACAAACCGGAAAAGAAAGATCATGTGATTATCATCCCTGTCGGGGGTATCAGCCGCGTCGTTCGCAACACGATCGCCTACGCCAAGACGATCGGGGATGACGTGGTGGCAATCCACGTGGCCTTCACCGAGGAAGATGCGGAGAAGATGGAGAAAAAGTGGGAGCAATGGAATCCCGGCGTCCGCCTCGTTGTCACCCGTTCCCGTTTCCGAAGCGTCAACGGCCCCGTGCTGAGGTTCATCGACATGGTCCAGGAACGGGTAGGCGACAACCTGATTACCGTCCTGATCCCTGAATTCATCCCCCGCAGGTGGTGGCAGCGCTTTTTGCACAACCAATCCGCGCTGTGGCTGCGTTTCCTGCTGTTGTTGAGAAAAGATGTCATCGTCTCCACAGTGCCGTTCCATTTGCGCAAATGAAACCATCAAGAAAGCCCGACCTGTCATCGACGCAGGTTGGGCTTTGCTTATTACGCCGGATGGATGGCTCCGTCTCCCACCGTCACTTCCGGCACGTTTTCTCCGGCAGACTGAAGGAACTTTTGCCTCCACTCTTTTTGAGCCTCTTGCTTCCGCCGCTTTTCATGGCAATGGACCTGTTGGTCAAACTTTTCGATCGCGGGATATGGCATATACATCAATGGATTTATTCCATTTTTTTATGCTTCCGGACAGCTTCATTCCCAGTCTTTGAGCAACTCGTACTGAAGGTGCATTGGAAGGATCGATGAGTGAGATCAATCTCGGTGAATCTAAATGTTTGAAGCCCCAGTCGCGACATCCTTTCGCCGCTTCAGTAGCAAATCCTTGTCCCCAATAATCCCTTGCGAACAAATACCCGATTTCGATTTCAGGTTGTCCGTTTACTTCCTGGGGGACTAAACCGCATTGGCCAACAAATACACCATCATTTTTTCGCTCAACAATCCACAGCCCGATTCCAAACTGATCGTAGTTGGACTGTGTCCATTTGATCCACTTCATCGTTTCGTCGAAAGTCTTCGTGCCAGGATAAAAAGACATGGCTATTGGATCTGAAAAAATTTTCAGTAAGTTTTCGGCATCATCCATCGTCATCTTGCGTAATCTGAGTCTTTCTGTCTCCAAGATGTTCATGATCTTCCCCCTGAAGAAAAAATGCCGGTATCTCCAACGCCAGTCCTCAATATCCCCTACCCTTGGTGACAGCTTTGCCGGTATGGCCCCTATGGGAATGACAGGAAGAGGGAGATGAGCCATTCCCCGGTTCATTGTCCGACCGCCGTAATTCATGTTCGGGTCCCCTTTTCAAGTTGTCACCGTCACTTTTATTCCCCGCCGGCAATCGTCCTTCCTCCCAAAAAAGAAACACTCCTTTCAAAAGAAAGGAGTGCGGCTCCCATCAAACCCTGGGCAAGGTGATTCCCCGTTGATGTTGGTATTTTCCCTGTTTGGCCCGGTACGACACCTCACACGCCTCATCGCTTTCGAAGAACAGCACTTGGCAAAGTCCCTCGTTGGCGTAGATTTTGGCGGGAAGCGGCGTCGTATTGGAAATTTCCAGCGTAACGTGTCCCTCCCATCCCGGCTCGAACGGGGTCACATTGGTGATGATTCCGCACCGGGCGTATGTTGATTTGCCCACACAAACGGCCAGCACGTTTTCCGGGATGCGAAAATACTCTACCGACCGAGCCAATGCAAACGAGTTGGGCGGGATGATGCAAACATCTCCCTTAAAGTCGATGAAAGAGTTGGAATCGATCTGTTTCGGATCGATGATGGTGTTCAGCGCGTTATGGAAAATCTTGAATTCATCGGCCACACGCAGATCGTACCCGTAACTGCTCAGGCCGAAACTGACGGCTTCTCCCTTACCGACGTTCCGGTCAATGAACGGCTCGATCATGCCGTGTTCCAAAGCCATTTTTCGAATCCACTTGTCCGATTTGATCGTCATTTCCCATACGACTCCTTTTCTCCCATTTCATAGATTCCCGACTGCATTCCAACCGATATGATACGACAGACAATCACGATTGCAAAGAGACCGGGGCAGGAAAACGGCAAAAAACAATAGCCGTTGTATCAGGGTGTCTCTATTCTACCATATTTGATGTAGAAAAAAGGATCATCCGGGACAATCATCCTCAAACACAAAAATCCGGTCAAGTATTCCCTTGACCGGTGAGACTGCCGACCCATTTGATCCATTCACGGTTCCGGGTGCCGTTCTCTCTCCCGCTCCTGAATCGCAGCGCACTCATGGCAGCGAGTTCGAATTTCCCGTCGTGCGGAACAGAGACGGAAAACAGGAGTCCGCGGACTTTGCCGGCAACGATCCTTGCCGGTATGAACGGTTATCGTTCGCCGAAGACGGCTGTGCGCTTTCACTGCGTTTTTGTCAACAACCTCAACCGGTTCATCACCGGTTGGAAGCGACTGAGACCGTTCGGATCGACAATGCCTGATCCAAATCGTTCAACAGGTCATCCACATCCTCCAATCCGACGGACAGCCGGAGCAATCCGTCGGTGATCCCATGTTGCTCCCGTACATGTTGCGGCATGGCAGCATGGGACATCTTGGCCGGATAGGAGAGGATGCTTTCCACCGCACCCAGGCTGACCGCCACGATGGGGAGACGTACGCGACTCAGCACCTCCCGCGCCCGTTCTCCTGATCCGACGTCAAACGACAGCACCGCACCGTGTCCGCTGGATTGTTGACATTGCAAACGATGGCCGGGGTGTGAGGGAAGCCCCGTGTAATACACCCGTTGTACTTCGGGGTGATTCGCCAACGCACGGGCGATCGTTTCCGCGGAACGGGTGGCAGTGTCCATCCGGGTTTTGAGCGTTTTGATTCCCCTGAGAACCAACCAGGCATCCTGCACACCCAACACCGCACCGATCGCGTTTTGCAGGAAGCCGATCCGTTCGGCCAAGTCCGGATCTTTTACGGCCACCAAACCGGCCACGACGTCACTGTGCCCACCAATGAATTTGGTCGCACTGTGAATGACGATGTCTGCCCCCAACAACAAAGGATTTTGATAGACCGGACTCAAAAACGTATTGTCCACCATCAGCAGCGCACCGTGACGGCGGGCAATCTCCGCCGTACCGGCAATATCCGTCACCTTGAGGGTGGGGTTGGAAGGCGTTTCGATGTAAATTCCCTTGGTGTTGGGACGGATCGCCGCCTCCACCCGGTTCAGATCGGTCGTGTCGACAAAGTCAACCGTAATGCCCAATCGGGGCAACACTTCGGCCATCACCCGATAAGTGCCACCGTACAAGTCCTGGGAAGCCACGAGATGGTCCCCGCTGGAAAACAGCAGCAATACGGTGGAGACGGCCGCCATTCCTGACGAAAAGGCGAATCCGCGGGAGCCGCTCTCCAGCTCGGCGATGGTCTTCTCCAACGCTTCCCGCGTGGGATTGCCCGACCGCGCGTAATCGTACCGTCCCGGTTGATCCAAATCAAACTGGTGATAGGTGGATGCGAGATACATGGGTATACTGGCCGCCCCCGTCCGGGGGCAAATCTCGTTACCATTGTGGAGCAATCGGGTCGCGAACTTCATCCCGTTTTTCCTCCTTCCATACCCGTTCCGCCTGATCGAGCGCCTGCGCCAGATCAGCGATCAGGTCATCCACATACTCGATCCCGACCGACAGCCGAAGCAGACGATCGCACACCCCGACTTTGCGTCGCGTTTCTTCCGGGATGTCGGCATGTGTTTGCGTGTGCGGATACGTGATGAGCGTTTCCACTCCGCCCAGGCTCTCCGCAAACGCGATCAACCGCAACGAAGACAAGAGCGGCCCCACCAATGCGGGCGATTTCACGCGGAACGACAACATGCCGCCGCCCCCGTCGGCTTGTTTGGTCTGTACTTCCCACGTCTCCGACTGCAACGCGGGATAGAACACTTCATCCACCAGCGGGTGCTGACGGAGGAAATGGGCCAATTGATAAGCGTTTTCCTGATGCTTCTCCATCCTCAGCGCCAACGTCTTCATCCCGCGAAGCAACAACCATGAATCCTGCGGTCCCAGCACGGCGCCGATCGCGTTGTGCAGCCCCGCCATCCGTTCGCTCAACTCGTCTCCCTTGGTCACAATCAAGCCAGCCAATACATCATTGTGTCCGCCCAAATATTTGGTCGCACTGTGAATGACGATATCCGCCCCGCACTCGATCGGACGCTGGAAATACGGCGTCATAAACGTGTTGTCGACAATCGTGATCAAACCGTGACATCGCGCGATTTCACAGACAGCACGCAAATCGGTTACCTGCAACAGGGGATTGGTGGGCGTCTCGACGAAAAAGGCGCGCGTTTCCGGACGGATGGTTGCCTTTACTTCGTCCAGACGGCGGAAATCGACATAGCTGAAAGAAAGACCATACCGTGTCATCAACGATTCAAACAGCCGGTACGTTCCTCCATACAAATCGAGCGAAACGATCAAATGATCCCCCCGCGCAAACAATCCCATGACCGTTTGCACGGCGGCCATCCCCGAGCTGCATGCGAATCCGGCCGTCCCACCCTCCAGACGGGCGATCGCTTCTTCCAACACCGCCCTGGTCGGGTTGGCGGTCCGGGTGTAATCATATCCCGTGCTTTGGCCCAATCCCGCATGTCGATAGGTTGTCGAATAATACACCGGATAACTGATCGCCCCGGTGTTGGTCTCTTTGTTTGAACCCAGCTGGGCCAGTTGTGTCTCAATCCGCATGCCATTGTTCCCCCTATTCCCATAACCGTACGGAAAGTCTATTTCGGTCATATCGTTTACACAGACGGAGACGTGCTTTCCCGCTTGTCCCGTCCGGAAAACACGTCCCCTGATTCATCCCGTCATCATCGCTTCGCCCGAATCACCGTCTCTCTTCTCCCTCTGCAATCCGCGATGGCGACATCCAATGAGCCGGCTCATCGGTTGTCATGCCAAATCCTCCTCCAGGAGCGATCGATGACGGGATTTCCTTGAGAGACCGGTTTTCATCCTCCAATTCATTTAAATGGTCCTGACATCAAGCGGTGACGACTTGTTGACTTTTCTTCAACGCCTGATCCAGATCAGCGATCAAATCGTCCACCGACTCAATTCCCACGGACAAGCGTACCAGTTCCGGTGTTACGCCTGCGGCCAACTGTTCTTCTTCCGTCAACTGCTGATGAGTGGTGCTGGCCGGATGAATCACGAGGGATTTGGCGTCACCCACGTTGGCCAGGTGAGAGAAGAGGCGTAAGTTTTCGATGAGTTTTTTGCCCGCTTCCAAACCACCTTTGATACCGAACGTGAAAATGGCGCCTTGCCCTTTGGGCAGATATTTTTTCGCTTTTTCGTACGACGGATGGCCTTCCAATCCCGGATGACTCACCCACTCCACCAGTTCGTGTTCCTGGAGGAACCGGGCAACCCGAAGCGCGTTCTCGCTGTGCCGTTCCATTCTCAGATGCAACGTTTCCAACCCTTGCAAGAACAAAAACGCATTGAACGGAGAAATGGATGCCCCGATGTCCCGCAGCAATTGAACCCGAGCCTTGATGATGTATGCCAGCGGTCCGACCGCTTCCGTGTAGGAAACCCCGTGATAGCTGGGGTCCGGTTCGGTCAATTCCGGGAATTTGCCGTTGGTCCAATCGAATTTGCCCGAATCCACAATCACCCCACCGATACTGGTGCCGTGACCGCCGATGAATTTGGTGGCCGAGTGGACCACGATGTCCGCCCCGAACTCAATCGGCCGGCACAGGTACGGAGTGGCCAGCGTATTGTCCACGATCAGCGGCAAGCCGGCATCATGCGCCACTTTGGCCACGGCCTCCACATCCAGCACGTCCATTTTGGGGTTGCCGATAATCTCCGCATAAACGGCCCGCGTCTTTTCATTGATCGCCTTTTTGAAATTTTCCGGATCGGAAGGGTCGACGAACCGCACGGTAATTCCCAGCTTGGGAAAGGTATGGTGGAACAGGTTGTACGTGCCGCCGTACAGGCTGCTGGATGAGACGATTTCGTCTCCGGCTTTGGCGATGTTCAGGATGGAGTAGGTGATTGCCGCCTGACCGGAACTCGTCGCCAGCGCACCGACGCCTCCTTCCAGCGCGGCCACCCGCTTTTCAAAAACATCTTGTGTCGGGTTCATGATGCGGGTGTAGATATTGCCGAATTCTTTCAATGCAAACAAATTGGCCGCATGTTCCGTATCATTGAATACATAGGAAGTGGTTTGGTAAATCGGTACCGCTCGGGCATTGGTCGTCGGGTCAGGTTCTTGGCCACCGTGGACCGCCAACGTTTCCAAACCGTATTGTTGCGTATCGCTCATCACCATCATCCTTTCGCAGGGATTGAACGCTTTGGGGTATCTCTCCGCATACCCTGTGGGTCGTGTGAGCCTCTCTCTCGCTCTTGCAACACACACTCAGAAGGGCACGCCTGCCAAAAGCCGCCTTTCCGATTGGTGACGGAAGCCTGCAACAGTGGAATGAAAAAGCCTCTTCTCCGATAAGAGAAGAGGCTTTGGATACGCCAGCTCTCCTCTCTTATCTCTCGGAAACCGTTGGCGGCGGTTTCCGCAGGAATTGGCACCTTCCGGTTCGTACAGACCGGGGTTGCCGGGTTTCATCGGGCCAGTCCCTCCACCACTCTCGATAAGAGATTCCAAATCCGATTCAATTGTATCGACAATCAGAAAACTTGTTTTTCATTATACCGGTCTCTCATGTCGCCGTCAACCGCTTTTTAAAGAAAATGTTCCGTCATTGATTCCGTTCCGAATTCCATCTAAAATGGTGATAGATTGCTCATTTTCGGGTCAGGGCGTGTTGATATGCGCCCACACATCAAATTTATTCATCCAAGGAGGCCATCATGTCACGAAACCAAGCGTTGATCGAACTGACGGACAAATACGGCGCCAGGAACTATCATCCCCTGCCGATCGTGATATCCAAGGCGGAAGGCGTCTGGGTGGAGGATGCCGACGGCAACAAGTACATGGACATGCTGAGCGCCTATTCGGCATTGAACCATGGACACCGCCATCCCCGCCTGATCGCGGCGTTGAAAGAACAAGCGGATAAAGTCACTTTGACCTCCCGTGCTTTCCATAACGATCAGCTGGGACTTTTTTACGAAAAAGTGGCTCAACTGACGGGCAAAGAGATGATCTTGCCGATGAATACCGGTGCCGAGGCGGTGGAAACCGCCCTCAAAGCGGCCCGGCGCTGGGCGTATGACGTGAAGAAAGTGCCGGAAAACCAAGCGGAAATCATCGTCTGTGAAAACAACTTCCACGGCCGGACCATCACCGCGGTCTCCCTCTCGTCCAGTGACGAGTACAAACGCGGATTCGGTCCGTTGACCCCCGGCTTCAAAATCATTCCGTACGGTGATGTCGAAGCGCTGAAAGCGGCCATCACGCCCAACACGGCCGCCTTCCTGGTGGAGCCGATCCAAGGGGAAGCGGGCGTCATCGTGCCGCCGGAAGGATATCTGCGTGAAGCCTATCAAGTATGTAAAGAGCACAACGTCCTGTTCATCGCCGATGAGATCCAAACCGGCTTCGGGCGGACCGGCCAACTGTTCGCCTGCGACTGGGAAGACGTCCGGCCGGACCTGTATGTGATGGGGAAAGCGTTGGGTGGCGGCGTGATGCCGATCTCCGCCGTGGCTGGCGACAAAGAAGTGATGGGTGTGTTCGAACCGGGCTCCCACGGCTCCACCTTCGGCGGCAACCCGTTGGCCTGCGCCGTCTCGGTGGCTGCGCTGGATGTGCTGGTGGAAGAAAAATTGCCTCAGCGTTCCCGTGAATTGGGCGAATATTTCATGGCCGAGCTGAAACAAATCCAAAATCCGATCATCAAGGAAATCCGCGGCAAAGGTCTTTTCATCGGAATGGAATTATTCGAACCGGCCCGTCCGCACTGCGAACGTCTGGCTGAAGAAGGATTGCTGTGCAAAGAGACACACGAAAACACCATCCGTTTCGCCCCGCCGCTCACGATTACCAAAGAGGAGCTGGATTGGGCACTGGACAAAATCCGCAAAGTGATGACTGCTTGATCGATGAAATTCGGCCCCCTTGGTTCACGAGGGGGCCGATTGTTGACAAAGTCCTGCGTACTCCGCATTCTTCCATCTGCAAAACGCCGTCTTGTATCCGGACAAGTCACTTGACGATTCACACGGCTAAAGTGTCACAGGCACTTCCTATGGTCATCGTGGGATTCAGCGGAGTCCGAGGTCAATGCCTCTTTTTTCGCCTTGGTTGGCTTCAACGTGATCGGCAAGGCAGTGAACCATTTGCGATTCTTCCTGTAGAGCTTCGCCGTTCCTTGTTTGGCCGTTCCGTCGATGATCCGATCCAACCATTGTTGCTGATATGACCGAGCCACAAACGGAAATCCTGGATCACACAAAATCATCTGGAGAAAACAGTATCCGAGTCACCATAAACTGATACTGCTTTAACTTCGTAGACACCCAGTTTCCGTGTGTTCGCAGACTGGGCGTATTGATATATGTATCCCGGCACACCGATGCGCTTCTCCGGCATAACGACACCGTGCGGAAGTCGCCTTTCATCCCGCGATTGAAGACATGGGATGAAAGGCGACTTTTTCTGTCAATCTCTTTTGTACGGGTGGGCCTTTTCCCCTCTCCTGTTTTGATTCAGCTCAATCATCGATGGAAAAAAGGCCATCCCCCTCTGATTCGTCATCACCGGACACAACCATCGGGTAGATTCGACCGGGAAACAGTGCTCCGTCTCTTGATCCAATAAACGGATTTTAAGGTACTGTCAAGCGATCGCGAAACTTGGCCAATGTTTTCTCCCCGATTCCCGGCACGTTGGCCAGCTCGTCCACTGAGCGAAAAGGACCGTGTTCCTCACGATAACGTATGATCGCCGCTGCTTTGGAAGGGCCGATCCCATCCAGCTGATCGAGCTGTTCCGCTGTGGCGGAATTGAGCGAAATTTTGCCGCCATGATCTGTCGTACTTTTCTGCGTCCCTCCACCGGGGGTTGAAACGGACGCACCGACTACGGGCGGAGGTCCCTGTTCTCCTTTTCGCGGGATATAGACCACCATCCCGTCAGCCAATGGCTGAGCCAAGTTGACCCGATTCAAATCCGCCGACGGTGCCGCACCGCCTGCCTGCTTCATCGCGTCCAGTACACGCGAACCGCCGGACAACTTGTACACACCCGGATGGTTGATCGCCCCCTTTACGTCGACGACAATCTCGGTGGCTTTATCCTTGTTCCCGACAGACGGTTTCGCAGGTTGGACCGGTTTGTAGGCGGGCAGGGTCGGAACTGATGCAGTCTCTTCCTGGCGACTGATCAACAACACGATAAGTCCGATCACAACCAGTGCCAGCACCCCTGTGGCCAGCGCCCATTTATCGATCCGCTGATACCACTTTTCCTCCCACACCCCTTACTCCCCCTTGCCTCATAATCCTCCCCGTTCCTGCATATGGTTTAGGAGAAATGGGCAGCGTCATGCGGATGGGGAGGGAATTGTGATGAAATTCGGCTTCATCGGGACGGGAAGCATGGGGAGCAATCTGGTTCAAGCATTTGTCCAATCCTACGCCATGCAACCCGATCATATCATCGTTTCCAACCGTACACGGGACAAAGCGGAACGGCTGGCTCTGGATTGCCCCGGCATTCACGTGGCCGATCACAACCTGGAAACGGCCAGAAAGGCGGATTGCATCTTTCTCTGCGTAAAACCGGGAGATTTTCGACATGTGTTGGATGAGATACAGGATGTTGTCCGGCCGGATCAATATGTCATTTCCATCACCAGCCCGGTGATGATTCGCGATTTGGAAGAGCATCTGGAAGGGAAAATCGCCAAAGTGATCCCCAGTATTTGTCATGCCGCATTGTCGGGCAACTCTCTTTTGATACCCGGAACCCGTTTTTCGGATGAAGACACTCAGTGGTTATACCAGCTCTTCTCCTGCATCAGCGAGCCGTTGTACATCGACGAGGCCCATACGCGCGCCGCTTCCGATTTGGCCAGCTGTGGCCCTGCGTTTCTTGCCAACATCTTGGAACAATGGACCCGAGCCGCCGTGAAAGTGACCGGACTGCCTGAGGAAACCGCCGTTTCCCTGGTGGAACAGATGGTCATCGGCACGGGAAAATTGCTGTCAGAGAACGGGTTCACACTGCAATCCCTTCAAGACCGGGTGGCCGTTCCCGGCGGGATCACGCGTGAGGGACTGCATCTGTTAAATGACGCCTTCACCCCCTGTTTCACCCGTCTTTTCCAACTGACGCACATGAAATTTTCCGAGGACCTTCACAAGGTGCAACAATCCTTCCAACGCGCTGAGAAAAAACTTTGAGACTCCCCACCCTTGAAAGCGTCGGATTTTCGGGGAGTCCGTTTCCGTTTTGGAAACGTCCGGTTTCAGTGTTCATCCTGTCCGTGAAAGCTCTGCCCAAGACATGTACCTCTATGGGACGGCGTCCCTGTTACCAGTACGGCTGAAGTGTAAAGATTCGTTCGCCACCGGACCCTCATACATGTTGTAACAAACCCGCTACCAGACAGTGTTTGCCAAACGGACAACATTGGTTGCTCTTCCCATCTCCCAAAGGGATGCCGGGACGCCGCCTTTCATATCATTGATGAATATGCCCCAAGGCACTTTCTGTGGGCGCAGGGGGGCAGGCGGCTTCTTCGGTTACTTGAATGATGCTCCCACATGTCATGCCCCGACCAAGCCGCTTTCATTTTACCACGTAATGCATTTTTTGGCATTCCTGTCATGATGATCTCATGACATGCCCCACACGGCCGAAGCACCGGAGGCACTCCCTTTGGTCGCCGTGGACTTTTCGTTTCATCCGGCGGGCAACCCACCTCCATTCGGCTTGGTCCAGGCAGGCGCCGTCGGTCCGGTAATTGTCCCACACGTGCAGCTTTCTCTTCCATGCCCGACCACTGATGATTTTCGTAACGTGTTTTCGCTCACATATTCACAGATTTCCCGCTGCTGTTCTCCGACCGAGCGGTATGCGACGGTAGGGTGATGTCCGAACAGCAACCTTCCGGT
The DNA here is from genome assembly GCF_016938855.1 of Polycladomyces zharkentensis. Lineage (NCBI taxonomy): Bacteria > Bacillati > Bacillota > Bacilli > Caryophanales > Thermoactinomycetaceae > Polycladomyces > Polycladomyces zharkentensis. The sequence goes on from NZ_JAFHAP010000004.1 coordinate 350,780, forward strand.
ACGACCCCAAGGTCGAACAAAAGCAAATCTCCCTCTTGCAACCGGCGGTTGCCTAGTATGCCGTGTGCAGGCCGGACTTTTCCCCAAACAGTACCATCGTGGAGAAAGCCATGGTAGTTAAGTGTTTTCGCCCTTCTCGACTCCATTGCACCCAAATGCTGTCAGACTTGCGTGAGGGACAAAGCCCTCCCGACATCCCAACCCTGAAGCTCGCTCTTTATCAAAAGGCCCGGTTCACGGCTGCACCTGCAACCGGACCGGGCTTGAAGCGGTTCGACATCTCAAGTGGAAGGCCGGTTGGGACCTTTCACTTTTTTTTCTTTGTTCTCATCCACGGCACTGCCCAAGGTCGTTCCTTCCTGCGCCAACTTGGCATCACGGGCTTCGTCCGCTCCGATCGGCGGTAATTTTGAATCGGGTTCCACGCGCATAGACAACTTCCTTTCCTGCGGATTTCCGATCTTCAGATGTGATCGGCGATTATCCTTTAGGATATGGAAGAGATCGATTTCTCATGCAAAAAGAAAAAGCCCGCCCACAAAGCGAGCTGCAACTGCTGACAGAGTGGCGGGTACAATCGTGATTCCGGGTGAGCTGTTTTCCCTCTCTTCCCTTTCGACAAGCTGAAAGGTCGCTCGTGGAAAACGAATACCCTTCACTTTTAGAGGAGCGAATCTGAATTTGTATCGAGCAACTCTAACCGTTACGATGGAACGAACGTAAGAAAACAAGCCCGCCCAGCACCGGAAGCACAGGGTTCGACAACACGACCGGCAATAGAATCCCTGCGCGTTCCGGTCCTTTCTATCGGGCTTGAGTAGTCGGTGAACTACATCGCCATTTCAATGGCGAGCTTCTCGCTTCATCTGGCGCAGTGCCCTGCATCCATCCACGAAGGCACGTCCCATGCCTGGTTTGGTTTTGTTTACCGAGTTTTCGCTTGGATATAGTGTTTTAAGTGTTTCCGCACTCCATGTCAATATTATATTGTTGCTCTAAGCATCCCCGAAAGAGGATACCGAGCAACGCTCGCTATCCATCTACCCCATTGAAATGGGGAGGATTCCCGCTCGCTTATCCTAAACCATGATACATCCGATCATGTGGTTCAGTTGGCCACGATGTTGACCAGTTTCCGCGGTACGACGATCACCTTGCGGACCGTTTTCCCTTCCAACAGCGTTTGGATGCGGTCCAGCTTCATCACCATTGCTTCCACTTCGCTTTTGTCCGCCTCGGCCGGCACAACCACTTTGTCCCGCACCTTGCCGTTGATCTGCACCGCGATCTCCACTTCGTTCTGCACCAAAGCCGCCGGATCGAAAGTCGGCCACGACTGGGCATGCACGCTGTCTTGATGACCCATCCGCTGCCACAGTTCTTCGGCGATATGCGGGGCAAACGGCGCCAACAACAGCACGACCGTCTCAATCGCATCGGCCAGCGTTCCACGGTCGGCATCCTCCGGATAAGCATAGATGCCGTTGACCAATTCCATAATGGCACTGATGGCGGTGTTAAAGTGATAACGTTCATTTACGTCTTCCGTCACTTTTTTGACGGTCCGGTGCCGCAACCGGTTCAGTTCTTGGGCTTCCCTGCTCGTCATATCGGGTGCGGGACGTTGTTCGAACAGGGAGGCGTGCTGCTCCACCATCCGCCAGACGCGGTTCAGGAAACGGTAGCTTCCCTCCACACCGGCATCCGACCATTCCAAGTCACGCTCCGGCGGTGCGGCAAACAGGATAAACATCCGCGCGGTGTCCGCTCCGTATTTTTCCACGATGTCCATCGGGCTGACCACGTTGCCTTTGGACTTGGACATTTTCGCCCCGTCCTTGAGCACCATTCCTTGAGTCAGCAGGCTGGTGAACGGTTCATCCACCGGCACCAAACCGGCATCGTACAGGACCTTGGTAAAGAACCGTGAGTACAACAAATGCAACACGGCGTGCTCAATCCCGCCGATATACTCGTCGACCGGCAGCCACTCCTTCACCTTGTCCGGATCGAACGGCATGTCTTCGTTGTGCGCATCCGTATACCGGAAGAAATACCAGGACGAATCGATAAACGTATCCATCGTGTCCGTCTCCCGGCGTGCCGACTTGCCGCAGCGGGGGCATTCGGTGTGCACAAACGATTCCGACGTGGTGAGCGGATTGCGTTTGCCGTCAAATACGACGTCTTCGGGCAGAAGGACCGGCAACTGTTCTTTCGGCACCGGGACAATGCCGCAATCGTCGCAGTAGACAATCGGAATCGGGCATCCCCAATACCGTTGCCGCGAAATCAACCAGTCGCGCAGGCGATAGTTGACCGTCGGTCCGCCCAACCCTTTTTCCTCCAGATGACGGGCGATGGCCCTGATCGCTTCCCGGTTGTTCAATCCGTTGAAATCACCCGAGTTGATCAGTTTCCCTTCACCGGTATACGCTTCGGTCAACTCGTCGGTGTCGCTCTCCTCCGGACGGATGACGACACGGATCGGCAAATCGTATTTTTTGGCGAACAGGAAGTCACGCTCGTCGTGGGCCGGTACTCCCATCACCGCACCGGTTCCGTAATCCATCAAGACATAGTTGGCCACCCAGATCGGTACATTTTCGCCGGTTAAAGGATGTTGGGCGTACGCTCCCGTAAAATACCCCACTTTTTCCGCATCCGCCGCTGTCCGCGTGATTTCGGATTCTTTCCGCATGCGTTCGATAAAATCGGCGATGTCCGATTCGTTTTCCTTCCCGCGGATCAATTGCGGAACCAGCGGATGCTCCGGTGCCAACACCAAGTAAGTGACACCGAACAATGTGTCGGGACGGGTGGTGAACACGGTCACTTTTTCATCATCCAGTTCGGGAATGGTGAAGGTGACGTGCGCCCCCTCGCTGCGACCGATCCAGTTACGCTGCATGGCCTTTACTTTGTCCGGCCACTTCGGCAGACGGTCCAATCCTTCGAGCAGACGGTCGGCGTAATCGGTGATGCGCAGGAACCATTGCTCCAGCTCCTTTTTGGTCACCTCCGTGTCACAACGCCAGCACAGCCCGTCTTCAACCTGTTCGTTGGCCAGCACCGTGTTGCAGGTGGGGCACCAGTTGACGGCCGCCTTTTTGCGGTAAGCCAGGCCGCGCTCGTAAAAGAGCAGAAACAGCCACTGTGTCAACTTGTAATAGTCCGGCAGACACGTACCGACATACCGCTCCCAGTCGTACGATACGCCCAACCGGGTCTGCTCCTCCCGAATCCGCTTCATATTTTTCAACGTCCACTCGCGCGGATTCACCCCCCGCTGGATGGCGGCATTCTCCGCCGGAAGGCCGAATGCGTCGGCACCCATGGGGTGCAGGACGCGATAACCATTCATCCGTTTGAACCGGGCAATCACATCCCCGATGGTATACACCCGGACATGGCCCATATGTAACCCTTCACCCGAAGGATAAGGGAATTGTTCCAGCGCATAAAATTTCGGTTTGTCCCGATCCTCGTCGGTCCGGTGCATGCGGCGCTCCTGCCAGACCGCTTGCCATTTCGGTTCGATTTCACTCGGTTGATACGTCCGCATGTGACCCAACCTCCTTCTCACCAAATATGAAAACCTCCCGCCCCCAGCCTTCCATGCTAGGGACGAGAGGTTAGTTCACAACTCCCGCGGTACCACCCTAGTTGACATTTGTACGGCGTCTGCCGGACAAATGCCCACTCCTTCATCCGTAACGGGGATGTTCCGCCGGACAGTACTGAGCTTTCCCATCCGGAGCGATGAGGCGAGTTCACCCAACCTCTCTGATCGGCTTGCACCTGATGCCGACTCTCTGAGCAGAGTAAGCTGGATTACTACTCCTCATCCAAGCTTTGTCGAATCTTGGCTTTTAGCGACGTTTGATTCACATTATATGAAACAGCTTGGACAAGTGTCAATGGGTTTTGAACCATTTGTTCACGTGTTTTTAACATTGTTCACAAAATGGACCCATTTCAAACCGGTTCATGATTCACTGAACCTGTCGAATTTCCCTGGCATCGCCCCACAACCGTTCCAGGTCGTAAAATTCGCGTTCATCCTTGTGGAAGACGTGGACGACTACATCTCCGAGGTCCATCAGTACCCAGCGCGCCTCGGCAAACCCTTCGATTCCTCTGAGAGGAACCTTTGCCTCGTGCATCTTGTCCTTGATCGCAGTCACAATGGCTTGCACTTGCTTTTGCGAATTTCCGTGACAGATGACGAAGTAATCGGCGATCACCGATAATCCACGGATATCCAGGATGGTGACACGCTGTGCCTTTTTCTCCTCGGCAGTCGCAGCCGCCAATTGCGCAATCTCCACCAGGTTCAAAAACGATACCCTCCTCAGGATGAATTTTTTCCTGACACCCGCTCCAACACATCGTTGCGGGCCAAAAGCGTCAACGGATACACCTTTTGACCACGGTCAATCAGGAAGCGAATCGTGTTGTCGAGTGCCATCAGCACGGCACGGTCCAAATCGGATTCGGCCACGGCGCGCACTTCGTCCACACCGGGAAACCGTCGGCCGGGTTCGATGTAATCCGCTAGAAATATCACTTGTTCCAAACGCGTCATGTTCGGCCGTCCGGTCGTATGGTAACGGATCGCGTCCAACACCTCGGGGTCCGTTACCCCCAGGCACTCGCGCACCGCTTCGGCACCGACGGGGGCATGCCACAATTCTTTATTATAGTGTAACAGATCCGACGGTAAATGATGACGAAGAATCCAGTCCCGCATGCGTTCATCCGGCCAATATTTGCAGTAATCATGCAGTATGCCCGCCAAATCGGCCTTTTCCTTATCGGCTCCGAACCGATCGGCCAGTCGAACGGCCGTCTCCGCCACGCGCAAAGTGTGTTCAAACCGCGATCGCGGCAGTTCCTTTTCTACAGCTTGCAACAATGCCTCACGTTCCATACAATCTCTTCCCCTTGATGTACTTGCGCACCGGTTCCGGCAAAAGATACCGCGCGGAAGCACCGCTCGCCAGTTGCCGGCGAATCTGTGTGGACGAGACATTCACGGTGACGGGATCTCGCACCCAGATCACTTTCTCCGCGATCTCCGGGGGCAAAGCGTCCGTTGTCGTTCCGGGACGCGCGTGTCCGATGATGTCCACCATTTGCAGGATTTCCTCTATTTTATACCAATTCGGCAAATCATTCACCATGTCCCCGCCCACGATGAGAAAAAACCGATCGCGTGGATGCTGTGCGCACAGCTGGCGAACCGTATCCACGGTATAGGACGGTCCAGGTCGTTGCAACTCAACCGTGGACAATCGAAACTTGGGATGATCGCGAATCGCCAGCCTGACCATTTCCACCCGATGTTCTGCAGGTGTGATGTCCTGTCCCGGCTTGTGGGGCGGAGATGCTGCCGGGATGAACCACACCTCGTCCAACCCGGCACTTTGCCATGCCTGTTCGGCAATGATCAGATGCCCGATATGAATCGGGTCAAACGTGCCGCCAAAAATGCCGATGTTCATCACACATCCTCATTTCCACCATCATTCTCCTTGCAGTGAGGCTTCCAGCACCTCCCGCATGATTTCAACCGGCGCAGGACGTCCCATCCAGTGTTCAAACGCCAACACCGCTTGATAGAGCAACATGCCCAATCCGGAATGCACACGGGCTCCCCGCTTTTTCGCCTCTGCCAACAACCGGGTCCACTTCGGCCGGTAAATCAGATCACTCACGATGAGCCGGTCATGCAAACAGGACGGGTTGATCGGGATCTCGTCCGCATGCGGATGCATTCCCACGGATGTGGTTTGCACCAGCAGGGTGGTTTCCTCCATCACCCGGTCGATCTCAGACAACCCGACGACATCTGTCGCCGTCCACTGCCGGAGATGGGCGGCCAGCTTTTCCGCTTTTTCCACCGTGCGGTTGGCCACCGTGATATGCCGCACCCCCGCCGTCGCCAATGCATGTCCCACCGCCCGGGCCGCGCCGCCGGCACCGATCATCAATACGCGTTGCGCTGTAATTTCCAAGCCGGTCTCTTCCCGAAGCGAGCGCAGATAGCCCGCACCGTCGGTATTGTATCCGACCAATCGACCGTTGTCGTTGACCACCGTGTTGACGGCACCGATGGCCTTGGCCGTTTCATCCACTTCGTCCAACCATTCCATCACGGCGACTTTGTGCGGGATCGTCACATTCCAACCACGGACACCCAAGGCGCGCAAACCGCGAACGGCATCGCTCAACGCTTCCGGAGCCACGTCGAACGCCGCATATAAATAAGGGAGGCCGGCCGCCTGAAACGCACGATTCATCATCTCCGGCGATTTGGAATGGGCCACCGGATGACCCAACAAGGCCACGACACCGGTCGTTCCGTCGATGTGCATAGGTGATGCTCTCCTCTCCCCCATTTTAACCTTTTCCAAGTTCTCGAAAGATGAAACCCGCGGGCGGACTCGTTTTCTTCACTCGCTCCGACCGGGGTGCAAAACGCGGGCAAAGTACGCTTCGCTGAGAGGAAATTGCCCGCGATTTCATTCCTGCGCTTTCCGGGTCTTCGCTCGGTCGGGCTTGGTAGTCGCTCACCAGGGAAAACGTTGCCCCCTTATGGAAATAACCAGACACATCCTGGAGTGTGTCTGATTTATATCGTCCGCATCACTTTCCGGCTCTCGCTCTCTGCGCTTCTTCCGGAACAGAGCAAGGCGTCCCGAAGCATGTTATTGCAAACTCGTTCCAGGAAGCTCTGGCATCACTCGCTTTAGAAAACCCGCTCCCATTATCCCTTTGATATTGCCTGTTGAAGCCATTGCTAGATGACAGACGGACGCAATTCCACTTGGATGCCTTCCGGCACCCATACTTCGATCCCGGCCGCTTCTTTACCGACAGCGACCCAACCGAGACCGGCGATCACCAGATCCTGCTTTCTGCCGCCCGGAATGTGGAATCGATGTTTGCGCCAAGGGGGCAAGACGGACGGATCATCCGGCGGCACCAACAGGTCTCCCAGATGCGCACGTTGGATTGCATCCGCTTTTTCATACTTGGTCCGGTGAATGTACAACGCATTGGAGACATACAACACAAACGGCTGACGGGGTCCCTCGATAAAATCGACACGTGCCAAGCCGCCCAGAAACAGCGTTTGCCGGTCGTTCAGCTGATACACGCGCGGGTTGATCGTGCCTCTGGGTACGATGACCTTCAAATCGGCGGGAGAAACCCATTCGCTCAACCGATCCTTTCGTACGATGCCGGGAGTGTCAATCAGTACGCGTCCGTCTTCCAACGGAATCCGGATTGTATCCAAGGTCGTGCCCGGATACGGCGAGGTCGTGATCGGTTGACCTCCGTCGCCGAAATCATGCAACAAACGGTTGATCAACGTTGATTTCCCCACGTTGGTGACGCCGACGATGTACACGTCCCTGCCCTGGCGGTGACGCTCGATGGCCGCCATCACTTCCCGTATGTAAAAACCTTTGGCTGCACTGCACAGCACGATATCCACCGGATTCGCGCCGAGGCGCTCAGCCGACCGGCGCACCCATTCACGAATCCGCCCGTGCTTGACCGATTTGGGGAACAAATCGATTTTGTTTGCTACCAACAGAAGGGGATTCTCCCCGATCCATCGAGGCAGATCCGGAATCCAACTGCCGTTGAAGTCAAACAGGTCGACCACTTGAACGACAAGACCGTCCGTATCCGCAATCCGGCGCAGCAAGTCCTCATAGTAGCCGGGGTCCTGGAGGACAGGTGCCACTTCGTTATAATGCCGTATACGAAAACAACGCTGGCAAACGGCATCCTGATTCGCCTCCGCCAGCACCTTTTCCGGAACATATCCCGGTTGTTTCGGGTCCGCGGCTTGCAGCGGAACACCGCATCCCACACAGTACAACGCCGATTCCCTCACGGGCGATCCCCCCATTGTAACATTCCCTTCTCTTTCATCCAACGAAAGACGATCCGTTCCATCATCCGGTTGATCTTGGTGAAGAAACCTTCCGATTCGGAAATCGGCACAACCAGAATCGCAAACAGGCCCATTCGTTTGGCACCCAACACATCGGTGAACAACTGGTCACCGATCACCACGGTTTCTTCCGGTTTGGTCTCCAGGTGCCGCAACGCCTTTTTAAACGCGCTGGAGAGCGGTTTCTTGGCACGGTGAATGAATGGAATCTGCAAGGGTGTCGCAAACCGTGACACACGTGTGCGCGTGTTGTTGGAAACGATCATCACGCGAAATCCCATCCCCCGTACCTGGTCCAACCAACTGACCAATTTGGGGGTGGCGTCGGGGCGGTCCGCTTCCACCAAGGTGTTGTCCAAATCAACAATGGCCGCTTTGACCCCGCGACGTTGCAGCAGATGAAGGTCAATATCATAAATGGATTGTACATACAGATCGGGAACAATCGCTTTAAACACAGGCCCACCTCATCGATCGTCCGTACTTAATATCGGCAATAACTATACCACATTTATCCCACCAAGAGCAAAAGGAACACCGCATTGAAACCATGTTCACTCCACTTTTCAATTGATTCACGCAGATGAAAGCGGGCTTTTTGCTGTATCCCCCCTGCGGGAGTGCATAGAGCAACAATAAAAGAGTGTGACTTGCTCCGCCGGCTGAAGCACAAAGGCACCCTTTGGTCGCCGTGGGCTTCTCGCTTGATCCGGCGTGACAATCCACATCCATCCACAAAGGCTTCACTCAAACCTGGAAAAGGTTTGGCTCTCATTCGCATTTTATGACAGGCATTCACCCTCATCTTTTCGAAAGATTTTAACAGTAACGATAATGTACATTCATATGCCTTTGTTATGGTGAAAGCAATCGGTTGTCCAAAGGAGGATGGGAAATGAGTGATCGAAAGACCCCTACGATCGACCTAGGTCGGCGGGTATTTCTCAAATCGCTGCTCACCGGATCGGCTTTGTTTCTCGTTGACAGCCTGACGAAAGGTCCGGTGGTCGCCATCTCCCGTACGGCCAACGCCGCACAAGCGGCCATCGCCACTTCTCGCTATCCTCGATTCCAAGCGCAATATGCTCCCGGGATGGGTTTTCCCCAATCCGTCGCCTCCGGCGATCCCACTCCGACCGGTGCCATGCTGTGGACACGGGTGGACCCTCGTGTCTCTCCGGGTCTTACCACAGACAAGGTGGACCCCGGTCTGGTGCAGTGGATGCAAGACCCCGCCTCATCCCCAAATGAAGACGTCATCGAGGCGATTCGCCAAGGGCGTTTTGTCCAGTTTGAAATCAGCGAACAAGCGGACTTCTCCCATATTGTACTCAGCGGCTTCGCACCGATTTACCAGGATTATGACCATATCGTCAAAGTGGATGTGGACGGACGCCTTCAACCGCAAACCACCTATTATTACCGGTTTATCACGCGTTCCGGTCATGTCAGCCGCACCGGCCGGTTCCGAACCCTCCCCACGGCGGGTGCGCCTGTGCGTTCCGTCCGTTTCGGTTACGTTTCCTGCGCCGACTACACGAACGGCTACTACAACGCATACCGAATGCTGGCGGAGGAGGAACTGGATTTCGTCATCCATCTGGGGGACTACGTATATGAGTCGGTCGGCGACCCTCAGTACCAAAACCCGCTGCCCGACCGGCAAATCCATCTGCCCGGCGGGAAGTCGAAAGCATTCACCCTGGCGGACTACCGAACGCTTTATCAAACTTACCGATCCGATCCCGATCTGCAGCGCCTGCATGAACGGCATGCCATGATCGCCATCTGGGATGATCACGAATTTGCCAACGATACGTATTTCCCGGCCGTTGCTCCCGACGACAGCCCGGAATCTGATCCGTCACGCCGGTTGACGGCCAACCGCGTATGGTTTGAGTACATGCCGGCACGCGTCACTTTTGATGAAACGCAATCATTTGACCGTTCCATCCGCATTTACCGTTCCTTTTCCTGGGGAGACCTGGCCGAATTCGTATTGACCGATCAACGGCTCTACCGCAGCGCCCACCCGTGCGGAGAGAAGGAACTGGGCGAACGTTACCTGTCCCCCGGCTGTCCCCGTATGAACGACCCGGACCAGACGATGCTGGGGGAGGAACAAAAAGCTTGGTTCCTCGATCGGATGAAATCCACTGCGGCATTGTGGAAAATCTGGGCCAATGAAGTCCAGTACACCCCTTTGAAACTGTTCGGACAGTATCTCAATCTGGATGCATGGGACGGCTACGCAGGCGAACGCCGTGAGGTGACGGAGGCGCTGAAAAAAGCAGGCGTTCGCAATTGGATCACGATCACGGGTGATTTGCACACTTTTGAAGCGAACTTGATCCATACTGATTACGACAACGCGTCCGACGAACAGGCGGTGGGTGTGGAACTGATGGTCGGCTCGGTCACCTCTTCCAATTTGAAAGAAATGCTGAAACAAACGATTCATGGATCGATCTCCGGTTCCAATCCGTTGCCGCTTTCGGCTGTCAAGCAAATGATTGCCGACGTTTACGGCCCGGTGTCATCCTTGTCCGAAGGCATCATGGACGAAGTGATTCGTCGGTTGTCCGAACTCATCACCATGCAAAATCCCTGGATCAAACGGTTTGACAGCACCACACACGGTTACGCCGTGATGGAATTGACGCGGGACAAAGCCACTTGGCGTGCCTATGCGGTCAGCTCGATCCAATCCCGCGACGCACGTAAATCCCTGCTTTTCGAATGTGAGATTCCACGTGACCAGGCACGGTTGGACTTCTCACACGGTTGACGGGATACCATCCGGTTCGAGATGGCCGGAACGTGTCTGGTGAAAGTCCCATTGCTTTCCCGATTCGCTCCACCTGCGCCCTGTAAGGAAGCAGGGCATGGCCGCTCCAACACGGAACGCAGGACGCGGGCAGAGTACGCTTCGCTTAGAGGAAGTTGCTCGCGATTTCATTTCTGTGCTCTCTGGGTGTTCGCTCGGTCGAGCATCGGTCTTTGCTCACCCGGGAAAGCATTTACTCTCTCACAGATTTACCAGACAGGCCCTAGACAAGCACGTCCTTCCCACGTGCAATCTGTGGTGTTCTGTTTCACCTATTTCGTTTGACGGGAACTTCCCGTCTTTTTTTGTTTTTCCCTTGATTTTTTTCATAATCAGGCGGATGATGACATTGAGTATTCAAACACTGACCCCTTCTGTATAGAAAGGAGCAAATCCATGCAGGTGCGTTTGGAGAAACTTTCCTCATGGATCAAACAGGAATCGATCGATGCTGCGTTCCTCACCTCTACCGCCAATGTGTTCTACCTGTCCGGATTTCTTTGTCATCCGCATGAACGGCTGTTGGGGCTGTTTGTTTTTCCCGAAGCCGAACCGCTGTTGATCTGTCCGCAAATGGAAGTGAAACAGGCCAAAGATGCCGGATGGTCCTATCAGATCCTGGGTTACGACGATACCCAAAATCCGTGGGAAATGATCCGGGATGCGCTCATCTTCCGACAGATTCACCCGGACGGGGTTCGTACCCTGGCTGTGGAAAAGGATCATCTCTCCTACCGTCGTGCAGAATTATTGATGTCGATCTTTCCGGATGTCCGGCTCGTTTCGGCTGAAGAAAAGATGCATCAGCTGCGTATGATCAAAGATGCACAGGAGATCGGCATCATGCGGGAAGCGGCCCGCTTGGCCGATTATGGTGTGGAAGTGGGCATCTCCGCTTTGAAAGAAGGCGTCACCGAGACGGAAGTGGTCGCCGCGATCGAAATGGCGCTGAAACAAAAGGGGATTCAGGGCATGGCTTTTTCCACGATGGTGCTGTTCGGGGAAAAGTCCGGTCTGCCGCACGGCATACCGGGCAACCACCGTTTGCAGGAGGGAGATTTGGTCTTGTTCGACCTTGGGGTCGTACTGGAAGGTTACTGTTCGGACATTACCCGTACCGTCGCATACCGCTCGGTCGGAGAACAGCAGCGGGAAATCTATGAAACGGTGTTGCAGGCACAGCTCAACGCCCTGGGGAAATGCAAACCGGGAACGCCCATCGGAGAATTGGACAAGACTGCACGGGACGTGATCGAAAAAGCGGGCTACGGCAATCATTTTCCGCATCGGCTCGGACACGGTCTCGGCATCGAGGTGCATGAGTATCCTTCGTTGACCGAAACCAACATGGACCCGCTGCAACCGGGCATGGCCATTACCGTGGAGCCGGGTATCTATGTGGAGGGCGTCGGCGGTGTGCGGATCGAGGACGACGTGATCATCACCGAAGAGGGATGCGAGATTCTTACCGGTTTTTCCAAAGAATTGCGGATCGTGGGTTGAACAACCTAAAGCATTTTGAGTGATTTGAAAATGGGGTTAGCCGGGTGAAATCCAATAGGGTCACCCGGTTTTTTATCAGAATGTCAGAAGGAGAAATTTTCATGGCGCTCCTTTTCAACGGCGCAGCTCATCTTTCTTATGTTCGTCCTCGTTATTGAGCCATGGCCATTTCTCTCCGGATGGAAGCCGGGCAAATCATGAAAGAAGCCGGTCACCGTCTTGTAAGACATTTTTCATTCCATCACATTACAAAAAATAATCGGGACGAAAACGAGATAGAAGGGCCGGATATGTGAAGATGAAAACTCTTTCCGGACCCTCCATCCATTTCGCAAACGCTCATCGGCCCCCATAGGGGGGCCTTCAACTCAATGCACCTGTTCTTGTTGATTGGCATGTTGACGAAGCATGTACTTCATCACTTTCCCCATGCTGTTTTTCGGCAGTTCCTCCGCAAAGACGACTTCATGCAGAAAGTGATCGGGCAAATGCCGGCGGACATGGGTGATGATCTCTTCTTCGGTCATCGAGCTTCCTTCTTTCAGCACGACATAAGCCCGGGCAAGTTCGCCACTTACAGGATGCGCGACACCGACCACGGCGGACTCGGCCACTTCCTCCAACTGATTGATAACCGATTCCACTTGTGCCGGAAACACATTTTCCCCGTTGTGGATGATCATGTCCCGCAGCCGGTCGACCACGTACAATAAGCCGTTCTCATCCATCCAGCCCACGTCCCGCGTATGGTACCAACCATTTCGAATCACTTCCCGGGTGGCTTCCTCCATATTCCAGTACCCTGCGAACATCAATGGTCCCCTTAAAACCACTTCTCCTTTTTCACCCGGAGGCAATGCTTCGCCCGTGGTGGGATCGACGATTTTCATCTCGGTCAGATAAACGGCTTTTCCAGCGGATTCGCATGTCTCCAGACCATATTCCGGCAACCAAAACGTGGCGGCTCCCGCATACTCCGTCGCGCCGTACACCTGCACCACATGATACCCGAAATCGTACATCCCCCGGATCAACTCCGCCGGCACCTTGTCCCCGCCGCAGATAATCATGCGAAGGGTAGGCACATCCGCATCCTGATGCTTCAACGACTCATACATGTAGCTGAGCATCGACGGCACGGAAAACATGATGTTAATCCTCTCAGCATTCAGGAGATCCCAAATCTGTACGGGGTGGAATTGGTCGTTCACGACCATCGTAAGGCCACGAACCAGGGCACAGACGGGAATGATCATACCACTGATGTGGAACAACGGGGTGACCACCAAAAACCGATCCCGGTACCGCCATTCCAATGTGGCCGTGTTGGCGATGCTGGCTGCGTACATATTGGTGTGGGTACATACGACCCCTTTGGAACGGCCGGTGGTTCCGGAGGTATAGATGATCACGGCGGGATCTTCCCCGATCACATCCACCTGCGGCTCTTCATCGGGATATCCTTCCACCAACTCCTCCAAAAAGGAATCGTCTTCTTCTATATCCATGCGAATTTCCTGCTGAAGGAAAGGAAGCGTTCCCAACAAAGGCGCAACCTGATCAAATTCTCCGTCGTAAAACAGAACTTTGGGGGTGCAGTCTTCCAATATGTAACGAATGCCATCCGTTTTGAGCCGCCAGTTGATCGGTACCGTTACGGCGCCGATTTTCGCCGCAGCCATATAGATAATCGGAAAATAATGACTGTTTTTGCAAATAAGTGCAACCCGATCCCCTTTTTGCACTTGCAATTGGAGCAGGTAATGGGCCAACCTGTTCACGATCCCATTGTATTCCCGGTATGTCAACCGTTTCGTCGGCGACACCACCGCCTCCACATCCGGTGACAACCGCGCCCGATGGCGTAGCAGCTCTCCAATGACGCTCACAGACAGGACCTCCTTGGTAATTGAAAGATTTATATCTTTGTACATACATGTTAGTATAGAAGTACCCCGTTAGTAAACGATCAAGCTCGTTGTTATAAATTTCTTAACACCCCCTTTACTGATTTCAGATTACCACAGGAATACCATTTCATGGATAACGGGAAATGATCCATGTTGATTGACACCATACGCAGGCGCTCTGAGTGCCACCGGATTCTCCGCAAACAGCCACGCTTTTCAACCGTGACAGTGCATCATGTGACACTTTCAGCCGTCCCCGTCTTTTGTAAACAATGATGATATCCCCCTTTTTTGGGAGGGTATGGGTGAGCTTCGTGATTCTTTGACAAGTTGTCCCTCTCGGGATGTAATGTTCTATCGGAAAGCCCGCTTGATGCCCCAAATTGCAAGGATGACAGCCAGTACGATGGAGATGCCACAGATGATAGGGAACCAAGAGAAATGAGATTGAAACACCACAGTCCCCACCGGGAGTGAATTTGGGGGAATATTGTTTTGGTGATCTGAAAGCTCACTCCAAACCTTGTCACCCGTGTTTGAGTGGATCCACAAAACCAATGACCATAGAAGCAGGAAGATAAGAATGAGGATTCCAGCTACTAATACCACCTTCAAAACCACAGAAAGGATCTTTCGAGCCATTTTGACTCTCCTCCCACGTCAACTGTCCATGGCAAATTCGTGATCATCCCAAATGGCGATCATGGCATGTCGTTCATGCAGGCGCTGCAGATCGGGATCGGATCGGTAAGTTTGATATGGTGTTCGGCAGTCCGCCAGAGGGAAGCTTTCGACTTTCCGCCGGGCAAATGGATTTGCCGGTCGGGCAGCGGGTTTTGGTACTGAGCGTCGCCGACCGCTTTTTGGCCATTCACAGATTTTTGACACTCGTTAGTAGTAGGAGAGACTGGTTCAAAAAAAGAAGCGTTCGACGGTTTATCATCCGTTACGAACGCTTTGTACATATCTATACAGCATTTTGTCCGTTAACTGTTCCTTGGCAGTATTCAATTACCGGTCGGTGCTTCATAGTTGGCCGATTGAATATCCCAACCGTACACTTTGAACCCGTACAGGATCCACAGACTCAACGGGTTATCCTTTTTATCCGTGGTGTGCTGGGTGACGTACACCTCGGTCGGTGTTACTTTCGTTACCACGGCGGAATGGTCGATGTCACCGTCACCATCCAGATCGGCCTGCACCACGTCGCCGATTTGCAGGTCAAACATCGACCGCACTGGTTTTGCACGGAATTTCAGATGTTTGTACAAGCTGTTGGCCACACCCCAGGAATAGGACGGTTTCTTGTCGCTGTAATACCAGTAGTTCGTTTTCTTCCATTCCACCAATCCACCCGCTTTCATCACTTGCGAAGCGAAATTGGTGCAATCGTACCAACAGTTGTAACATCCGCCGCTGACCCGGCTGTAATAGCCGAATTGCTCATTGTTCCGTTTGTTCCACCATTGGTACGCGTAATCCCTGGCTGCTTCCCGGTCGTACGGGATCAGACGGGACGAAGGTGGATTACCCTTGTTTTGATCGTCGCCCGGTTGGGGTTGCACCGTGCCGCCACCGCTGCTGCCATCGCTCCCGTTCCCTTGCTCATTGGGGGCGGTGGAACCCGGCACTTCGCCGCTCGGTGCATTGCCCGGTTGGCCCGGGACGTTTTGTTCCCGATCCGCACTTCCCTGGTTGGGTTCACTGTTGTTGGACCCGGGTGTACGGGTTTCTCCCTGATTACCGCCGACCGCATTTTGCTGGTCATCGGTTGCAGGTTGTTCCGGAATTGCGGGTTGTTCCGGATTGGTTCCCTGACCACTGCCATCCGCCGGTGCAGGCTGGGTGGAGATTCCTTCTCCCTCTTGTTGGTCAGTGCCTTGTTTCGGTTGGGACTTGGGTTCGGACCCTTTGACCGTTTCCGGTGACCCTTTCACTTCTTCTTTTTCTTTGCCGGATTTCGGCGAGCGATCCAGGGTCATGGGCAGATTTCCTTTTTTGTTCGGCAACAGATCCCGCAGTTCCGCCAGTTCGGTCCCCGTCAACTTTTCACCGGCAGCCAACTTCTTTTCCAGCTCGTTGATCCGCTTGTTCTTCTCTTGGTCTTCGTAGCGGTCCACGTCCCTGGCGTACTGAATGATCTTATCCCGCTCTTCTTTGCTGTAAGAAGCGAGATCCGTCGCCATCCCCTTGATGAAATCGCGGTATTTCGGATCATCCAGATCCGGCTTGATGTCCAGCTTTTTCTTTTTGATGCGATCTGCTGAGATTCGAATCGCTTCTTGGTGATCGCGCTTGATCTCTTCTTTGCTGACCGAATAGTTGGCATAATAGGAGAGCTTTTTCCCTGTTGTTTGCTCCCCGTCGGCATTCTTCTGAATCGAGGACAACTCCTCATCCAAGTTCTGCCCTTGATCCTCCGGTTCATCCGTCACGGCCGTCATCGGAACCGACTCCGTCTTTTTGACCGATTTGGGCGGTCCGCCGAACAATGTGTCGGAAAAGGCGTAAGCCGTGCCCAAGCCGACAACGACCACCAACCCCATCAGGAACAAAACCTTTCTCTTCAACCGTCCATCCCCTTCTCTATGAAAATATGAAAAGATGGCTATGATCTTATGATAGCTGCTTCATCAGACCAGTTCAATAGATTGAAAGAAGGACAAAACATGGCGAATATGTGGCGGAAGATTCAAGTGAAATCTTCCAGTGAAAGGTTTGCAATTATCTTCTTTCATTACAGGAACGGTGTTATCCAATGTGCAGGAAACGACGGCCGGCCAGGACGTGTCCGGCAATTCCACGTGGTATTGCTTCGATCACCGCGGGAAACCGTCATCCTTTGTTCGGATCGGTCACTCACTGGACAAACCGGTCGTCTTCCCCTTTACTTTTCATCTCAAGCAGAGTAAAATGAACCTACCTAACGTTAGGTAGGTGTCATGTCTTGACCACCAAACAGCGTATTCAACAAACCGCGATTCGCCTTTTTGCCCAATATGGTTATGAGGGCGCCTCCCTGTCGATGATCGCTCGGGAGGTGGGCATTCGAAAGCCTTCCATCTACGCTTTTTTTGCAAGCAAAGAGGCTTTGTTTCTGTCCGTCTTTGAAGAGATCATGAAGGCACATTTTGCCGATACCCAGAAATTGTTCGCTTCTTTGCAAGACAAACCGGTGAAAGAGCGATTGTACCGGCTGTTGACGAACGGCCTGACCTACGCATCCGAACACGGTGAAGCGTTCGCGTTTTACCAACGTGCGATGTTGTTTTCTCCCCCTGCTCTGCAGGAGAAGATCCGTGATCGGTTTTTGGAGGCCGAAACCTGGCTGACACGTGTTTTAAAGGATTGTTTCAAAGAAGGGATCCGAACGGGCGTCATTCGCGAGGCGAATCTCGATGATCTGATCGCCTCATACCTTTGTTTGTTGGATGGTGTACTGATTCAGTTGTTCTACTACGGTCCGGAAATGCTCCGTCGACGGATCGACGGCATTTGGCGGATCTACTGGTCGGGAATTTCACAGTGAGGAGGCTGATGGAGATGGCTTGGTTGTATCTGTTGGCGGCGGGTATATTGGAAGTAGTGTGGGCCATCGGGCTCAAGTATCAAAAAACGATCCCGATTGCTGTGACCATCGGTGGCATGATCGGCAGTTTTTTGTTGTTGTCCGCATCATTGAAAACGTTGCCCGTCGGCACCGCGTATGCCATATGGACCGGCATCGGGGCGGCCGGTACGGTATTGGTGGGCATGTTGTTTTTTGACGAGCCCAAAACCGCGCTCCGATTGGTTTTTCTGGTGCTGATCATCGGCGGCATTGTGGGACTGAAACTGACATCGGCTCATTAACCCTGTTTCATCTGTCAAATGATTATGTATTGTGGTAATATATTGATTGGGTAAGAGAGAGCGGAAAGCCTCACCGCCCGGGCCGAGTGATCGGCAAAGGGGGTGAGGCCTTGAAGGAATGGCTACAAGTCATCGCGGCTCTGCTGACCGCACTTGCAGCCATCGTCCGTCTCTTCCTGGACCATGGCAACCGATGCCGGTCCCGTCGGAAGAGGCGACGCTGAACCGCTGTTGTCGGGCATAATATAGGCCGTAAGTAAAGGGGGCAACTTTACTTACGGCCGCCGGCCCACGGTGGGGCAGTCCTGTGCGTTCTCTCTTGCCCTTATTATATGATAACCGTTTTCGCAAAATCAACACGACATCTGCCGCTACTTACCGCTTTTCACCCGGTAAAACTCGTGAAACAGCTTGATGAGTGCCCGCTTTTCAATCCGTGACACATACGAGCGTGAGATCCCCAGCTCTTTTGCGATCTCCCGTTGCGTTTTCTCATCCTCCCCGTTCAAGCCAAACCTGCTTTTGATCACCTCTTGCTCCCGTTCATCCAAGATATGCAGATGGCCGTAAATTTTCTTCTTCTCAATCTTCATCTGTACCAAATCCATCACTTCATCCCGTTCGGTACCCAATACATCAATGAGGGTGATTTCATTCCCCTCTTTGTCGGTTCCGATCGGGTCATGCAGTGAGACATCTTTACGAGCCTTTTTGAGCGACCGCAGATGCATCAGAATCTCATTCTCAATGCATCGCGCTGCATAGGTGGCCAATTTGGTGCCCTTGTCAGTTTGGTAGGACTCGATGGCCTTGATGAGACCAATCGTGCCGATGGAAATCAGGTCTTCCGAATCTTCTCCCGTGTTCTCGAACTTTTTGACGATGTGGGCAACCAACCGCAAGTTGTGTTCGATCAAGGTGTTGCGTGCTTTTTTGTCCCCTTGGGCCATGAGCCTGAGATGCTTTTCTTCCTCCTCTTCCGAGAGAGGTTGGGGAAATGCGTTGTTTTTGATATACGAGACAAACAGAACTGCCTCCCTCAGCATCATTGCCAAAGCCGCCAATATTTCCGGCACGCGCTCCACACCTCCGTCCACATTCCCTTTGCAGGTATTCTTAGCTATATGTACGGATGACTGGGCGCGTGCCTGTACGGGGGAAATCAACCAAAAGCAAACGCTTCCCATAGATTAGGGAAGCGTTGCAGATTTTGGGGCATTTAAATCAACCATTCTACCCAAATTCCGTTGGCTGTGGGCGATGGTTATCAATCACAACGTATCTCCCACCCATCGGATGACCAATCCAGCGGAATGGCTTTCCCGCTTTCATCCGTCACCACCGGATTTTGCACATACCATCCGCGGCCGTTGCCATAGGTGTCCGTATGATAGCGGAAACGGACATAACGGGTTTGAGCAGGCAGCGTCAGCGTGATCCGCCTCCACTCCCCACTGCCGCTCATCGGCGAACCGATGGCGGTCCAATGGGTACCGTCCGCTGACACTTCCACCACTCCCTGATCACGGTCCGGCTGTATGCGGTACCACGTCATGAAAGAGAGACTGTGAGGTTTCTCTGAAGGGTCCAACCGGTCGGACGTCAGCAGCCGGTCGAGATTGTCACCGTATCCGGCAAACCACGCTTCCTCTTTGCCGGGCAGGTTGACGGGGATCGCATCGGCCACGAATCGGGCGAACTGCCGGCGTACCGGGTTGGTGGAAACCGTTTGACGGGTAGGATGGACCCGGTTGGTCAACAAGACAGCGATCACACCGTTGGCGCGGTCAATGACCAACGAGGTGCCGGTATAGCCGGTGTGCCCCATGGTACGGGGAGAGGCCAACGCGTCCATATACCAATGTTGGTTCAGCTCCCAACCCAAGCCGTGATCCTGTCCCGGGAACATCCCGGTTTGATTGACCTCCATCAGTTTCACCGTATCCGGGCGGAGAATGCGTTTGCCACCATAGGCCCCTTTGTTGAGAATCATCTGGCTGAAAACCGCCAAATCGCGCGCCGTGGAGAAGACACCGGCATGACCGGCCACGCCTCCCAACGCCCAGGCGTTTTCGTCGTGAACCTGCCCCCACACCAATCCGCGTCCCGTCCACGGCTGATACTCTGTGGCGGCAATCCGATGCTTCAACTCTGCGGGAGGATGATACATCGTGTCCTTCATCCCCAATGGCGCGGTGATCTGTTCCTTGACAAACCGGTCCAGCCGCTCACCGGACAATCGCTCCACCAACGCTCCCAACGTGATGTAATTCAAATCCGAATACACGTAGGTGGTTCCCGGTTCATGGTCCAACGGATGAGTCAGAACATACCGCAACCGATCTTCCCTGCTTCCGGGCACCTTGTACAACGGCGTAAGCGGCCCGGGACGAAAACCGGACGTGTGCGTCATCAGCTGACGAATCGTCACCTTTTCCTTGCCGTTTTGCGCAAATTCCGGCAAGTAGCGGGCCACCGGGTCATCCAAGCGGAATTTCCCCTGTTCATACAATTTCATGACCGCCACAGCAGTAAAGATTTTGCTGATGGAAGCCACATCGAAGATCGTGTCCTGACGCATCGGCACCGGATGTTCCATCACCGTTCCCTGATCGTCAAGGTAGCGGGCGGCATCACCGTATGCGGTATGCTTGACCACCCCGCCGCTTCTGGCCACCAACACCACCGCTCCAGGCATGGCGCGATCGGCAATCGATTGTTGAATGAAAGCATCCACGGCGTCGAGCGGCGTTTCCCTCATCCCGACGGACTCCGGTGTTGCAGCATGCAGGACGGGGGTGAACGGAGCGGGATGCTCCCATGTAAACGGCGTGTTTATCCTGTCCGGTTGATGAGCCTCCGCGGGAAGCGGCAGCAGCAGGCTGAATCCCAACAAGATGGAACATGCTCGTTTCCACCATCTGTGCAACATTTTATCCAAGGACCCTCCCAGGTATCGAATTATCTATATATTATCAGAAAATAGATAAAATAACATGCAAACAGGTGACAAGGGCAGCCATTTTTCCACAAGCGACCTTAAAGCCTGTCGAATGAGAGAAGAGAGAAGCAAGAGGGAAAACGGCGCACCCGAAATTGCAATTGCCAGCAGTCTCAAACAGGGAGCTGTTCATCCCTGGCACGAGAGTGCAGTTGACCAGTGCTCAAACAGGTGGAAAGTACTGATATGTCCCGTGGTGAGCAGGGTGACCTTCCCGGGGCATCCTTCCAGCCAGGGCGTGTCTGGAAAATCCGTGTGGAGCAAATGATTTCACGGTTCAGCAACTTACCAAGCCGGCCAAGAGAGGACCCGGATAGCGCAGGCATGAAAATACGGGCCATTTCCTCTCAGCAAGCATATTGTCCCCGCGTCCCGCGCTCCGGGTCCATCACTTTCCTGGCAGGGCACAGGTGAAGCAACCGGAAAAGCAATCAGAAAGTATTCACCGGATACGCCCCAGCCGAACAGGAACGGTCCGGGAAAGGTACACTCCCTTCATGATACACAGCCGATGAGAGAGCGTTCGCAGCATTTGACCGGCACTTCCATCCACACCGTCAACGCAACATCCCGAGTACCACCGTCAAACTGACCGCACTGATCACGGTACTCAACAGAGTGATGCCCGAAACCAGTTTGGGTTCACTGCCGAATTGCAACGAATACATCGTCGTATTGGCGGCTGAGGGCATCGCCGCAGCCACCACCATCACCTGCTTGAGCAGCGGGTCCACGGGCAACCAAATGGCGATGCACCAAGCGATGACGGGGGAGAGGATCAACCGTGACAAAAGAGAAAAACCGACTTTCTCCCAGTCGAGACGGTTGAGCGGAATTTCGGCCAACTGCATACCCAAGGCCAGCATGATCGTGGGAATGGCCGCGTCCGCAACGAAGTCGATCACCTGCAACAAACTGCGGGGTACTTCCCAGCCCCAGGCATTCCACAGAAGCCCCAGCACAGCGGCATGGATGATCGGCATTTTGACCACGGACGCGATCGCCTGTTCACCGGCCGCGCTGCCTTTGGCCGCATAATAGATGCCGAGTGTGCTCATCAAGATCGTTTGCACCACCATGATGACAATGGCGTAATGCAAACCGGCCTGACCGAACGCAAACAAGACGACAGGAACACCCAAGTTGCCGCTGTTCATAAACGCAGTGGCCAAAATCAGACCGCTTTCTTCCGATTTCGTATATCCCCTGATGCGTGCCGTTATTTTCACCCAGCCGATCAAGATCAGGCAGAGTGCCAGCGAGTAGATGGTGACATATATGTACTGCCGGTCGATGTCCGCCGCGTACAAGGTTCGGAAAACCAACAACGGCGACATCAGGTACATCGAGGCCGTGGAAAGGGATCGCACATCCATCCGCAAACGCTTTTGACCCGCGTAACCCAAGGCGAAGATCAGAAAAACCGGTAGAATCACCTCAACAAACATGTCTCTCCCACTCCCGCGAAAACTTCGGATGTTTCTATCTTATCAAAGAAACGCCATCGGAAAAATCAAACGCACCGGAGACCTGCCGATGCGCCCGTCTCTTCTCTATTTTCGTTTCCCGTCGTCACGTTCTTCCGCTTCGATCAACGCCACTTCGTCCATCACACGTTGAAAAATGCGCAAGGCCCGGGGGTCCTGACTGTCGGAAACGCCCCGCAGCACGACGGACACCGAATATCGCGGCTGATCATAGGGACCGTATCCAATCATCCATTTGTTGTATCGGTCCTTGTTTATTCCCACTTGGGCCGTACCCGTTTTCCCCGCCAGCTTCCACTTGGCGTCTTGGACTGCAACAGCCGTTCCCTCCGTAACAGCTGAACGCATCATGCGCCGTACCTGTACCAATGTCTTCGGTTTGATCCGGAATGTTTCCTTATAGGCCTGCGGTCGAAATACCGCAACCGCTCGGCCGTCGGGACTTTGCACCCGCAACACCAGACGGGGAGTCAACGATTGACCGTCGTGAAACAGGGATGTTACCAAATTGGCCGCCTGCAACGGCGTCATACGAACATCCCGTTGACCGATTCCGGTTTGTGCCACTGCTCCGCGATCCCGTCGAGCCGCCTTCCCGGAGAAAATCATGCCCGTCTGTTCTTCCAGCAGTTGTCGGAAATCGGATTCGTGAAATACCGACCCGTTCCAGCTCACTTTTTGTGCCAGCCCCAGCTTTCGGGCATATTTTTCGATGGTCTCTCCCCCCAGCCGTTCCGCCAACCGGGCAAACACGACGTTGCAGGAATGGGCAAACGCCTGGGCGAAAGTCTGTTTCCCGTGTCCTCCCGGTTTGGCATCGCGCAATCCGTAACGTCCCAACTCTCCTCTGCAGATAAACACCGTATCGGGCTTGACGATCCCCGTATCCAATGCGGCAATCGCGACCACTGTTTTGAAAATGGACCCGGGCACGGTTTCCATCACTGCCCGGTTGTCCCAAGGACGTTCCTGAAAAGAGCCGTCGTCGGGCAACGGGCGACTGGCCATCGCGAGTACATCGCCGGTGGCAATCTCCTGCAACACCACTGCTCCATCGGCCACTCCCTCATCATTGAGGATCTTTTCCACCGCATGCTGCATCCGTCGATCCAATGCGGTGACAACCTGATAGGAAACAGCGTCCGAGCCACCCTTGTCCGACAATTGCTTCAGGCGAAGTCCGTTCAAGGGCCGGCCCCTTCCGTCCACGGCATAGGTAATCACATTTTCGGACGGACTGCGTAAAAACGGCTCAAAGGAGGCTTCCAGACCGGATATCCCGATCCGCGAAAGCGGTTGATACGTGCCACCTGCCAATTCCTCACCATATCGTTCGCGCAGCAAAAACGGGTCCCGCGCCACCCTGCCGATCAACTGCCGTGCCAACCCGTACGGGGACGACCGATTATCCGTCTCCATCACATGGATACCGGGAATGTGAAGTGCTTGAATCTCTCGCTCCTGATCCGGGGTGACCATCCAATCGTTCCCCTCCGGCGTCGGCAGGGATTGCGGTTTTTTCAATGTCATCAACTTCCGGATCAACGCATCGTATGAATACCCCGCGATCTCTGCCACACGTTTCAGTTTGGCCGTATGAAGCCGCACCTGTTGCCGGTCCATCGGAAAGGCGATCAATCGCTTGCCTCGTTCTCCGACGATGGGATCGCCATGCCGGTCCAAGATCATGCCCCGTCCGCTGTCTACCACGTATTCCCTGCTTTGTTGCTCCTGTGCCCGTGCGATCAGATCCGCTTGTTTGGATGTCATCAGTTGAATGTGGGACAAACGAGCAGCCACAGCGGCAAAGGCCAGGAAAAACACCAGCCCTGTCGCCCATCCCCGTCCGGTGAACCTTGTTTTGGTCTTCAATGCTGCCACCCCCGCTCCCCGATTTCACTTCCAGCATCGACATCGTCGAAGGTTGATATACGGGGAACAGGTGATCGGAAGAAAATCCGCCCCCATCAAAATACCCCCGACAACCGTCGGGGGGGATTCGTCACCCATTCATGATTTGGTAGCGCTTTTTACCTCCGTCTCCTGTGGGGCTGTTTTTTCTCGCGACCGGTCTTCGTCATCCAGCACACCACTGGCCGACCGCTTCAATTCCTTCAGTGTCATGCCGATTGACCGACCGACTTCCGGCAACCGTTTGGAGCCGAACAGCAACAATACCAGCAACAGGATCAACAAAAGCTCAGGAAAACCAATATTGCCGATCATCGATTCGTCAGAACCCCCTGATGGCTACAACGGCCGAACGGGGGATATCGCCGCGCGGCCAGCGGCTGGTCGGGTTTGCGGGATCGGTCGTCTCTTCTCCCGGATGCTGAACCGCCACAAACAACGTCTTTTCATCCGGCGTCCACCATGGACCGGTCATCTCGCACTGCACGGGGCCGGACGCGAACTGGAACGCCTCTCCTTTGTGGGGACCGCTGGTGGGAATGAAAAACCCTCCGTTGTTTTTGAACGGTTTGTACACGCCCTCTTGGTTGAGCTTGTCCGACGACATGTCACAGAACACCCA
The DNA here is from genome assembly GCF_016938855.1 of Polycladomyces zharkentensis. Lineage (NCBI taxonomy): Bacteria > Bacillati > Bacillota > Bacilli > Caryophanales > Thermoactinomycetaceae > Polycladomyces > Polycladomyces zharkentensis. Next base: position 375,871 of record NZ_JAFHAP010000004.1, read on the forward strand.
CAAATTGCCTTTGGAGTCGAAGAGCAGATTGTCCGGACAGGCGAAGCCGGATTGCGGGCCACCCACCGCAAAAACCTCAAAAGTGAAGTGTTCCGATGCCGGATCTTCTTCGACGAAACGCAGGATTTGGCCGTAATAGTTGCCGTGGCGATCATTGTTGGTCAATGCGAGGTATACCGACTGATCGATTGGATGAACTTCCACGTCCTCCGGACGATCCAGCGGCGTGGCTCCCAACAATTTGGCCGCTTCACGCGCATGAACCAGCACTTCTCCCTGTGTGCGGAATTTCGATTTCAGCGCCGGGGATTTCTCCAAATCAAGCGGCAGCCATTTCCCCTTTTCCAGGTTGGCCACATACAGCGTTCCCCGCTCCAACAAGCGGGCGTTTTCTTTTCCTTTGGCCGGATCAAAGCGTCCCTCGCTGACGTACTTGTAGAAATGCTCGTCTTTTGCGTCGTCTCCCATATATACGACGAGACGGCCGTCTTTGGACAGCGTCATCGCCGCGTTTTCATGGGAAAAACGCCCCAATGCGGTATGCTTTTTCGGCTTGGATTTCGGGTCAAACACATCCACTTCCACGACCCAGCCGTAGTGTGTTTCATTTCTTCCCCAGCGCTTCGCGTCTTCCTGGAAATTTTCCTCGCAGGACAATACCGTGTTCCACAAGGTTCGCCCGCCGCTGCAATTGGCGAATGTGCCTTCCACTTCCACCGCACCGCCGACGGCCGCGTCGCCACGTGCCGGACCGGTCAGGTCGATCATCGTGTTGGCGGTCACCCGGCGGGCGTAGCGGGAGTTTTTGACCAAACGCCATTGGCCGTTCTCTTTTTTGACCTCGATGATGCTGCCGCCCAAATTGTACTGTTCAATGCGATGCTTCTCCTGCTCGGGCGTGTCGGGTCGATACAAAAAGATTTTCCCGTTTCCCGTATATTCATGGTTCACCCACAACAGCCCGTGTTCCGAAGATTTCTCGATCGGAAAATACACGGTCAAATCGCAGTTGAAACCGAATTTCTCTCCATTGCCAATATCGTCTCCCCAAGCGGCAATCACGTCATATTCAAACCCCTTGGGCAACACCAAATCGTCTTTGTCTGACGGTGCAATCGGCTTGAAAGGAACCCGTCCGCTTCCTTTGGACGTGGAAGCAGTCGGCATTTCCACCCCTGCCGCTTTTGCAATGCCGGTGACGCCGGTGGCGGTGCCGATCAATGCCGCCGTACCCACGCCGAGGTATGTCATGAACTGCCGTCTCGTCAAATCGGACATGCCATTCCCCTCCCTTTTTCAGATCCACCCCCTTTCAATCTACCGGAAGATTGTTAACGTTTCTTCAAGAGCAGTTGAAATTCCCATTTAGTGCGTCAAACCGCTTTGATTTGTTTGATCGCTTTATCCACCACATCGAAATCCCCGATCGGTCCGATAATCAACTCCCGTGCCAAATCACCCGTATTTTCGTTGGTGGCGTTGGTCTTGCCGAAATGCTCCTGGTTAAGCAGAAAATTGATACCGGGAGAAAAATTGAGTTCACCTGCGGACGACACATTGTTCACCTTGACGATGAAAGGAATCCCCATCACGTGTTCGCTCCTCCTGGCTTGGATTGGGTATCAGTCTATGCCGTGAGCAAAAAAATGGTGCATTGGTCCGGATAATGGCACATACGGGGAGAACTGGACTGTTTACATTCTGATGTCGCACTTTGCTATAATGGAAACGTACTTGACGCATCAGGTTGATCTCTACGATCCATATTTTCAACAGACGGGGATCAAAGAGGGGAATGATATGCATGAAAATTTTGAGAACGATCAGTCGAATGTACGTGGAAGACCTCTCCGCGTCGGTAACCCATTACGAACAGCTGTTGCAAGAATCTGTCCGCCACCGTTTTCGTGACCCACAGACGAATTTGGAGTACGCCTGGTTTCACAACATGGTATTGGTTGCAGGTCCGCAGGACGTCGTCAACGCTTGTCGAAACATTTCCGTTACATTTATAGTGGACTCGATTATTGATTTCAAGTATCATCTCAAGGACAATGGCGTCCGGATTCTCCGCGAACCTTACCGCATTCCGATCGGCCTGACCATGTTGGCAGAGCAGCCGGGTGGAAGTATCGTCGAATATGTAGAGGTGCAAAAGGAAGGAACCTTGACCGGCCATGCCGATTGGGGGGAATGGGTCAACAAATTGCGGGATCCCGTCAGGATCATGCGCAAAATCAAACGACTGACCAAACAGATGATATTGGACAAGCCCGGAGTCAACCCTGCCCCTGCCTCGTCAACTCACCCGTCACTCCAATCGGCAACCCCTTCGACCACGGTGGCTGCTACCGTATCAGTCCCAAAGCCAATGCAGCCGGCTCAGTCCACCCGCCTGCCCGGTTCCAACGGAGAACATCTGTTGCAGGAACGTTTTGGCACCACCCATCGTGCACTCAGTTTTTACAACAAACAGATGTTGGACCATTTGAATGAAGTGATGAAATCCTTCATTGCCGATCAGGAAATGATGTTCATCGCCACTGCCGACGCCCACGGAGAATGCGACTGTTCGTTCCGTGCGGGTCCCCCTGGATTTGTGCACGTGCTCGACGAAAAAACCCTGATCTATCCCGAATACCGGGGCAACGGGGTCATGGCCAGCTTGGGAAACATCTTGGAAAATCCGCATATCGGCATCATATTCATCGATTTTTTCCGACACGCCATTGGTTTGCACATTAACGGAAAGGCGGAGATCATCGAAAACGACGAGTTGACAAAGTTGGACCATCTTCCCGAACAAATCATGGAAGAGCTGAACCAGGAGGGCTTCCGCAAGCCGGAAAGATGGGTGATGGTGGAAGTGGAAGAAGCGTATATTCACTGCTCCAAACATATACCGCTGCTGAAAAAACTGGACAAGGATATCGAATGGGGAACCGACGATGTGGCCCGAAAAGGCGGCGACTTCTTCAAAGCCAAAAATTGCCCGCGTCCGTGGATAGAGGAGCCGGCGATTTCATCAAAAGCGGAAACCAACTGAAGAGAAACACCACCGGTTTTTTGAACCGGTGGTGTTTGTTTGAGGACATGTTTGATCCGGATACGTCATTTTCATGAATCGCATCCGTTTATTGTTGTTCTGCCAGCTGTTCGTTTTTCTTGCTGCGTTCGATGTTGAGTTCGTGCTCTCTCGGTGTCTCCGCAAAATAATGCTCATGTGTTCCGTCCTTTTTGGTGACGTAATACAAATAGCTGTGTTTTTCGGGATACAGCACCGCTTTGAGCGCATCGTCGCCCGGATTGGAAATGGGCCCTGGCGGCAGCCCTTCATTACGGTAAGTATTGTACGGGCTGTCCACTTTCAGATCTTTGTAAAACAGACGTGTTTTCTGTTTTCCCAAAGCATATTGCACCGTGGCATCCACTTGCAATTTCATGTTCCTTTGCAACCGATTGAAGATCACACCCGCAATTCTGGGGAGTTCCCCTTTGACTTGCCCCTCCCGCTCCACAATGGATGCCACCGTTATCCATTCGTCGACGGTCAGGTTTTCCTCTTTCAGCCGCTGTCGGACAGCCGGCGTCAATCGCCGTTGAAATTGCTGCAACATCATGTCCACCGCTTTTTCCGGTTGAATGCCCTTGGGAAAATGATATGTACTGGGAAACAGATATCCTTCCAAACGATGGCGGCGACCCGGTTTATCGGGGATCTCCCGGACGAAATCATAAGGATAGGGCGCTTCGTTCACGGCACGCAAAAAATCTTCCCGATTGATACCGGTTTTTCGTTCCATCAATGAAGCGATTTGTTCCACGGTATACCCTTCCGGAATGGTCACGCGGGAACCCCCGGTTTTGCCTGCCGAAAACATTTGTAACATGCCATCGAGCGTTTCATTGGGCGGGATTTCGTAAACACCCGCTTGCAGATTGGTATGTCCTTTCCACCAAGCATACGCGGTAAAAAAATAATCTTGACGTATCAGGCCGTTTTCTTTCAGCAACCGCCCGATCTCAGTGATCGACGTGCCTGGCGGAATCTCCAACTGCACCGGTTCGGTGCGGGGGGGAGAGCTAAGCGTATGGTCGACGTAAATATAGGCGAGAATTGACCAGGCGGCCAAGAGCACAAGTGTAAAAAGGAGATGCATCAGCCACTTCATCTTGTACTTCCTCTCTTGCGTATTCCACCCATTATGTTAGCACAACTTCTCAACAAAAAATAACGGGGGTTGCCCCCCGTTTTTCGTCATCATTCATCAAAATACAACAACTCATCGATTGCCTCGGCCACCTTTTCCCATTCCGCTTCGTCTTCGATCGGTTCCACCCGCTCGTTTTTCACACGGAAAAGGTAGGCATCCTCCTCCCGGTCGTCGGCTTCTTGCAGTACGGCGTAATGCTCTCCGTTCACTTCCACTTCGTGAACGATATGATAGGCGGTTTCACCGCCCTCTTCATCGACCAGTACCAATTTCGGGCCGTACGCATTGCGAAGGGTATGAACCTCTTTTCCCAGACGCGGTTCCTGATGATCCATACGAATCATCGCCCCGTTTGATCTTCTTCGAAGTCTTCCGGTTCGGCCATAAAGGTGTTGAACACTTCCTCCACCATATCCCATTCCGCTTCTTCCTCGATGGGATAGAAGGTAAGCTTGTCATCTCCGTCCTCTTCATACCGAAAGGCGTAGACTTCCTGTTCTTCTTCATCGTCCGCGTCCTCGTCCGCCGGGACGACCAACATGTATTTTTTACCCGTTTCATCCTGCTCAAACGTGAACAGGATTTCAAACCGGTTTTCGTTTCCGTCCTCGTCCGGGATCACGATGTATTCCGGTTCATTTGTTTGATGAATGTTCATGATCAGGTATCCTCCTTTGGGCATCCAGGAATCCCTGCAAGATCCAAGACGCCGCCATTTGATCGATTACGCGTTTCCGTTTCTTGCGGCTGACATCCCCCGAAATCAGCGTGCGTTCCACCGCGGTTGTCGACAAACGCTCGTCCCAGAGATGAACGGGGAGGGAGAAACGGCGCCGGAGTTCCTCTGCTGCCGCCTGACACGCTTCGCCCCGTGGCCCGATCGTACCGTTCATGTTGCGCGGCAGCCCCACCACGATCGCTTCCACTTCATATTGGCGGACCAGCTCCCCGACGCGCGCCATCCAGTCAGGGGTACGGGCACGGTCGATCACTTCGATCCCTTGTGCCGTCCAACCCATCGGATCACTCACCGCCACGCCCACACGCCGTTCTCCCACATCCAATCCCAATGTGCGCACCGGTCGAATCCTTTCAACGATCCGAGCGGGAGTGCAAATAGTGTTTGACGAGCTCTTCAATCAGCTCATCCCGCTCCACTTTTCGAATCAAGGCGCGCGCGTTTTTGTGACGGGGAATGTAGGCAGGGTCTCCGGACAGGAGGTACCCGACAATTTGGTTGATCGGATTGTACCCTTTTTCTTTCAGCGCCTCATACACGACCAAAAGGATTTCTTCCGGCTTGACTTCCTCTTGTTCCTCCCCCCGAAAGTCGAACTTCATTGTCTTATCCATGGACAATTCTACAACACCTCTTTTGTTTGGATGGGCCATTTGTACTCTTTACTTCGCCCCAACAGAAGGGATTTCCTCTATTTGCTTGAGGCTTCCAACTGTTGCCGTACAAGATCCGGAACCAAACGGAGCGCATCGTTCAATTGTTCAGGTTGCTTGCCGCCGGCCTGTGCCATGTCAGGACGTCCGCCGCCCCCACCGCCGCATTTGGCCGCCACTTCCTTGATCAGTTTTCCGGCATGCAGTCCCTCCTTCACATAGGAAGATGTCACGGCAGCCACTAATTGTACTTTATCCCCATTGACCGCACCCAATACCACAACGCATTCTTTCATCCGGTTCCGCAAATCATCCGCCATTTGTCGCAAACCGTCCATGTCGGAGACGGATACGCGGGCGGCCAAAACAGGTACCCCGTTGACTTCCTGTACCTGATCGGTCAATTGCCGGGCTTCCATCCGTCCCAGTTTGGCCCGGAGCGATTCGTTTTCACGGCTCAATTCCTTGAATCGGGTCTGCAAGGCATCCAACCGTTCCACCACTTCGGAAGGACGCGCTTTGAGACGGTCAGCGGCTTCATGCAAAAGCTGCAACTGCTCTTCCAGATAGCGGAACGCATGACGACCGGTCACCGCTTCGATCCGCCGCGTGCCGGAGCCAATGCCGCTTTCGCTCACAATCTTGAACAATCCGATCTCACCCGTGCGGTTGACGTGCGTGCCGCCGCACAGCTCCAAGCTGTAGTCGCCCACACGGACAACGCGTACGACTTCTCCGTATTTTTCACCGAACAGCGCCATGGCTCCCATCGCCTTCGCTTCGGCAAGCGGTTTGTGGAACGTTTCCACTTCTGTGTTGGCCCAGACATGCTCATTGACCAACTGTTCCACTTTCCGGATCTCTTCGTCCGTCATGGCGCCGATGTGCGTGAAATCGAAACGAAGACGGTCGGGTGCCACCAACGATCCGGCCTGGTTGACGTGTTCACCCAGCACGTCTTTCAACGCCCGGTGCAACAAATGGGTAGCCGTGTGGTTCTTGACGATATCCGCCCGTTTGGATTCCTCGATTTCCGCCGTTACCCGGTCTCCCTTACGGATCACGCCTTCTTCCACGCGAACGGTGTGCAGGTGTTCGCCGCGGGGGCCTTTTTGCACATCTTCCACGCGCAGGCGTGCGCCGTCACTGCGAATCCAACCCTGATCGGCCACCTGTCCCCCGCTTTCCGCATAGAACGGCGTCTCTTCCAACACGACGAGACAGGTTTCACCCGCGCCCACCATATCCACCAACTGGTCGTCATGCACCAACGCGGCCACACGCGTGTCCGTCTGCAAACGAGTGTAACCGACAAAAGTGCTCTCCACGTCCAGCTCGGCGAGCGCTCCCCCCTGCACTTGCATGCTGTCCACATCCTGCCGGGCGGCCCGGGCACGTTCGCGTTGTTCCTCCATCGCCCGTTCGAAGCCTTCCCGGTCCACTTCCAACCCGTGTTCCCGAGCAAAGTCTTCGGTCAGATCCACCGGGAAACCGTACGTGTCATACAACCTGAAAGCATCTTGACCGGAAATGCGGCCGGTACCTTCCTCCCGGACCCGTTCCACCACCTGTGACAAAATGTGCAGCCCTTCCGATAGGGTTTCCAAAAACCGTTCCTCTTCCCCCCGGATGACACGTTCGATAAACGCCTGTTTCTCCAGGGGTTCCGGATAGTAATCCTTCATGATCTCGGCGACAACACCGGTCAATTGGTACAGGAACGGACCGTCAACCCCCAGTTTCCGTCCATAGCGCACCGCACGGCGCAACAGGCGGCGCAACACGTATCCGCGCCCTTCGTTGGAAGGCAGTACACCGTCGCCCACAGCGAACACGACGGTACGGATGTGGTCGGCGATCACTTTGAGCGCCACGTCCGTTTCCTTGTCTTTGCCGTACTCCACCCCGGCTTTCCGGCACGTGGTCTGAATGATCGGCTGGAACAGGTCCGTGTCATAATTCGTCGGCACGTCCTGCATCACCGAGGCCATCCGCTCCAGACCCATTCCGGTATCGATATTTTTCTTGGGCAGCGGTGTGTAGGTGCCGTCCGGGTTGTGGTTGTACTGGGAAAAGACCAGGTTCCAGATTTCGAGATACCGCTCGTTTTCCCCGCCCGGATAGCACTCCGGATCATTCGGATCACACAGATGCTCGCCGCGATCGTAAAAAATCTCCGTATTGGGTCCGCTCGGTCCTTCGCCGATATCCCAGAAGTTGGATTCCAGTTTGACGATCCGCTCATCGGGAATGCCCACTTTTTCCCGCCAAATTCGGTAAGCCTCATCATCTTCCGGGTGAATGGTGACGGAAAGACGATCGGGGTCCAATCCCATCCATTTGGGATCCGTCAGAAACTCCCATGCCCAGAGGATGGCTTCCTCCTTGAAGTAATCCCCGATCGAGAAATTGCCCAGCATTTCGAAAAACGTATGGTGACGAGCGGTGTACCCGACATTTTCGATATCGTTGGTACGGATCGATTTTTGCGCGTTGACGATGCGCGGGTTGTCCGGCGTCAACCGGCCGTCGAAGTATTTTTTCAATGTGGCCACGCCGCTGTTGATCCACAAAAGGGATGGATCATCCACCGGCACCAACGAAGCGCTGGGCTCTATCTTGTGCCCTTTCTCTACGAAGAAATCCAGAAACTTTTTTCGTATTTCGGCCGCCTTCATATACGATTTCCCTCCTCGCAAAATACAAAAAACCCTCCCGTCCCAGGGACGAGAAGGTTTTCCCGCGGTACCACCCCGATTACCGCCCGCTTGATGCTGACGGTCGCTCGTCAAGGATAACGGCTTTCGCCGGCAGGGTTTGCCTGCACTCGGGAACTGGCCGTGCACCTTCCACACCGGGAATGCCTCTCAGCCGCGGGCCTTCCTCTCTGAAACGGGGGAGTTGGTTCACTCGGTTCCCTCATCGCTTTCGGTCGATTTGGAAGATCATGCTCGTCTTTCATTATACTACACGAAACGCGCCGATTTCAAACGCTTGCGAACCGCTCTCTCTCGACTCCGTTTGCCTGTCAACGGTGGATCACATGACGGGTCACGTGTTCGACGATCACCTTGCACACGGCAAAAAAGGGTACGGCCAATATCATGCCCCAAATCCCGCCTACCTCACCTCCCGCCAACAGAGCAAAAATGATCAACAGTGGATGCAGGTGAAGGGTACGCCCCACAATTTGCGGCGAAATCACATTCCCCTCCAACATTTGAATGATCAGATTGATGAGCAAAACGGAGACGACCATCTTTTTGGAGATGGCCAAAGCGACCAATAATGCCGGAATCGCTCCGAGAAACGGACCCAGATACGGCACCACATTGAATACCGCCACCGACGAAGCCAACAGGAGCGGGTATGGCAGACCGATCCACCTGTAACCGACGTATGCCATTACACCCACCACCAGGCAGACCAACAACTGACCGCGGATATAATTACCCAACGCCGTGTCGATATCCCGAAACAAACGGAGAATATTTTTGTGATGACGCACGGGAAAGAAGGCCAACATGCTGCGTTCGATCAATTGCGTGTCCTTCAGCATATAAAAAGCGAGAAACGGAACCACCAACGCGATCAACACCTGGTTGAGGGTACTGCCAATGCCGCTCAACCAATTCCCAATCCCGTCGGCAACCGATTGTTCCAATCTGTCCAGCGATCGCTCGATCCCGATCTGTACACTGTGAGGCAATACCTGTTTATTGTGATCGTACTGATCGATCCAGCTCCGGATCTGATTGTTCCATTGGGGCAAATGTTCAGCCAGCTCTTCCAGCTGCTGATCGAACATCGGCACCAGATTCATCACGATAACCACGATCGAGGCGATGAACAATGTGTATATCAGAAGTACGGCCACCGATCGGGGGACGCCCCGCTGGCTCAGCATGGTGACAATCGGGTGCAACAGATAGGAGATGACCACCGCAAACAAAAAGGGGGTAAATACGGCCTTCAGAAATCCCGCCAGCCCTTGCAGCCACGGTCCGATCTGCACAAGCAAAAAGATGATGCCCAAGATTACCAACGTCAGCACGGATATGTACAAAGCCCGATGCCGTGTGAGGCGCTCCACCGATCCCACCTCCCGGGATCTTCTGATAACAGTATAGTACCTCGTCCCACCGAAATATGTATAGATGATATGGAAAAGGTGGGACACCGTCCCGCTCTGAATCGAGAACAGGACGGTCCCACCAGTATTTCGCCTTTCCCGGGCAGAAAACCGGGAAAGGTTGGCGGAGGAAGGAAAAGGACGGTTATCGGGCCCAGCGACGGACCATCTGTTTGCCCATGACCTGCATCAAAATTCGACTCAGCGCCAAATTGGTGCGCATGCGCTTCAACGGGCTCATCTGCCAAATTCGGCCCATCCACCGCCTGCCGCGCATCGGAGCGATTCGGCCCGTCATACGGCCGACAATCCAGGTGAGAACGGTGCCGACCGCCAAAGCGGAAAGGATTCGACGCATCATAGCCAATCCTCCTTTCCCCCTAAAGGGCGGCTTGATGATCGGATTCATCCAGGAACAGGTCATTCAGCGAACTGAGACTGCCGTCTTCTTCCACTTGGAAGACTGCGGAAATCTCGCCGCCGGCAACGGTGAATTCGACAAAACAGTTCCAGCAGTAGAACTGATTGGTGCCCACTTTGCCCAAATCATGGGAATTGCAACTGGGACAGCGAAGCATGTTCTCCCCTACTTTCACTCATCCATTTGCCAACCGACGGCGGGGGCGATCATGATCTCTTCTCCCCAAATCAAAGGGGTGCGAAGGACTTTCCGTCCCTCCCGCCAATCGGACCACCAACCGTCGGACAGTTCGTACCCTACCAGCGTTCCCGCATTTTCCAGAAAATAGACGTCCTCCACCATTCCCAATGCGTGTCCATGTTCCGTCATCACGGGTCGTCCACGCAATTTTCGCTGTCCCGTCAACATGCCCGTCCATCGCCGGAGCGCTTGAGGAGAGAAAAAGGGGATCGGTTCGCTGTCCGCCATCACCGCATCCGTACCGATGGCACCAATCCGTTCGGAAGGGAGATACCGCCCGGGTTTGAATGCACCGCCGTCCTCCAGCAACAACCCGCACAGCCGTTGCGTTTCATCAAACAGCAGATCCCGGACGATCCCCAAATGCCGACCTGTTTGCACATGATACACCGGCAAACCGATGACATCTTGGGATTTTCGCAAAAGGAGTGCCTCCTTTCGCATTTCTTAGTATGCATTTGCCCTCCGGGACCTACGCTGGGGGTTGATGCCAACGCCGCAACAATTCGACCAAATGGCTGTTGCGCTCATCTCCACGAATCTGCTGGACACCCATATGAATGGCTTCCCGCTCTCCACACAGAATCAAATACGATTTGCTGCGCGTCACCGCCGTGTAGATCAGGTTGCGTCTGAGCATTCGCCTGTAAGCGTGGACCACGGGGAATATGACGATGGGAAACTCCGATCCTTGTGCTTTGTGGACGGAACAAGCGTAGGCCAATGAAAGCTGATTCAGTTGATTGCGTTTGTATGGCACCTCCAGCCGATCGAACCGCACCCAACAGACCGGCTCGTCAGTCGCCGCCGTTTCCTCAATTGCGATGATGACACCCATATCCCCGTTGTAAATGGGATATTCCGGATGGTTGACCAGCTGAAGCACTTTGTCCCCGACGCGGAAAACGGTTTCACCCCAGATAATTTCCCGGACGCCGTCCCGTTTGGGATTAACCGTTTCCTGAATCGCCCGGTTGATGCGATTCACACCGGCGGGGCCTTTGTACATCGGAGCCAACACCTGCACGTCAAACAACGTATATCCCTTTTTGATGGCTTGCTGGTACGTTTGGAGCACCACATCGACAACCTGTTCCTGGGTGCAAGGGAAAAATCGGCGATCCGGCATGGGTTGGACCAGATCGGCCGGTACTTCTCCCTTTTTCAATGCGTGTGCCAACGTGATGATGGAAGAGCCTTCTTCCTGCCGGAATATCTCCGTCAGCTCCACGCGCGGAATGTCCTCCACCTGCAACAAATGTTGAAGTACTTGGCCGGGACCGACCGAGGGGAGTTGATCCTGATCTCCCACCAACACCACTTGCATGCCTTTGGGAATCGCCCGGAACAATTGGTTGGCCAACCAGATGTCCATCATCGACACCTCGTCGACGATCAGCAACGATCCCTCAATGGGATTGTCCGCATTTCGCTCAAAAAAGTCCCCTTTCCACCCCAGCAGGCGATGGATGGTCATCGCCGGGAGGCCTGTCGCCTCCGACATCCGCTTCGCTGCTCTGCCCGTGGGCGCAACCAGTCGGATCGGGTAAGGCCGGTCGGTCCCTTCATAAACGGCAGGATCAAGCGAGCACTCATGCAAACGGGCAAACAGATGACAAATCCCGCGTATGACAGTGGTTTTCCCGGTACCGGGTCCCCCCGTCAAAATCATCAGGGGAGAAGAAACAGCTTCCATCATCGCATCCCGTTGCCGGTCGGCATACGCCACTCCCAGCTCCTCTTCCAACTCACCAATCGCCCGGTAGATTTCCTGTGCCGGGAAAGTGGGCACTTTCTGCTCCATCAACAGCCGTACACGCAAAGCGAATCCGTGCTCCGCGTAATACAGAGACGGCAGATAGAAATGCCCTTCCGCTTCCACCAACCGTTCTTCCGTCACCATTTGATCCAACAGCTGACGGGCACGATCATCAAACAGGGAGGCGTCTTCTCCCAACAGCTCCTTCACTTCCGCCAACAGCTGTTCCGGGGTCACGTAGACATGCCCGTAAGTGTATGCGGCTTCTTTGACGACATACAAAACCGCCGCCTGAAAACGAGCCGGGGAATCCTGCGCCACTCCGGCCTGACGGGCAATTTCATCCGCCCGTCGAAAACCGATCCCTTCAACATCCTCGATCAGCCGGTATGGATTTTCACGCAGGACGTTCATGGTCTCTTCCTTGTATGTCTGTACGATTTTCAAGGCCAAAGCGGGCCCGATCCCGAACTCGTACAAATACACCATCGCCTGTTCCAATGTCTGGTTCTCCCGGATGTTGTCGGCGATGGTCCGGACCCGTGCCGAAGTTATCCCCGGTACTTCCGTCAGAATATCCGGATTGGCGCTGATCTTCTCCAGTGCCGCCGGCCCCAGATGTTGGACGATTTTTTCCGCCGTTTTCCTGCCGACACCGGGAAAAAGTCCACTGGACAGATATTTGACGACGGCTTCTTCCGATCGGGGCCACTCCTTTTTCACTCGCTGAACCTGGAACTGCCGTCCATATTTGGGGTGTTGCACCCATTGTCCGTAACAGGTCAACACCTCATCCGGATGCGGGCGAAACAGATGACCCACCACGACGGTTTCCGATTGATCCGTCAGCTCCGAAGCTTCAAGGATTTTCAGCAGATACACCCCGAAGCCGTTCTCTTCATTGTGGTAAATCTCCTGGATGACGGCACCTTTGAGATACTGTTCCCCCCAAAGGTCGAGCCCGGATTGTTGCATGCTTTTTCGCACCTCTTACCGAACAACCATTCTGATACCAGTATAGTGAGAAAAGAATGCCAAAAGCCAGTGAAAATGCAAACATTTCATCACAAATTCGCAAAATGCTTCGTCATTCCCACCCGTGATCCTGTTGCAACTGTTTTACCACGCTTTCCATCGCGCATTCGGGGGAGCAAAACCGCTCGGGTGCTTCCACACCGCTTTCCATTCCCCATTCCTTCCGCATCGGGTCCTCAGGATCGAATTCAAAACCGCATTGGATGCAACGTTGCATCTGCCTGACCGAATCCAACGTCTCCCGCACATATTGAACCGCTTCCTCGTTGGGCAATTGAAATCCGTCTTGAATGAGTTCAAACATTTCTTCCCGGCTGTGAGTGAAGACCGGGTCCTGGTGTTTGTAATGCGTCGGACTCCACAATCCCCATCGGCCGTCGGACAGATGGACCAGGTAATAATCGGGCGTCAACATCCGTGAAGCCCGTTTCAGTAATTCATAAGAACGAAACCCCAACTCGGCTGCCAAATTGTCCAACAAGGCACTGTCGATTTCCTGCAGTACTTCTTTCCAATCGATATTGTCCAAGGTCGATTCCCAATCGTCCATTCCGTTGATGATATTCCCATCTTTTCTCATCCTTTACTCTCCCTTCCCTGTTTTTTCGGATAAAAGAAGTGTTTCGCCGCAACGGGCGAAACACTCAGGTTGTACAAACCGGCGAACTCCGATTTCACGTCTTCGCTCCGCAGCAACAGCCGGAGTTCGACGGGAAATGCGGACCCGCTACTGAAAATCGTGTTGGCTTCATCACTTGATCAGCAGTCTCAAAAGCAAAAACCCGTATCACGACCTCGACTCTTTCACTTCACCGCTTCGTGAGACGCCGGACGACGCGGGCAACCGTTTTTGCCGCTTCCGTCACCTGTTCAACCGTATTGCCCCAACCGAAACTGAACCGAATCGCAGAACGCGAAATCTCGTTTGGCAAGCCCATTGCTTTCAACACATGGGAAACCTCCAGCGTTCCCGATGTGCAAGCCGAACCGCTGGAGCACGCGATCCCCTCCAGATCCAGGTTCATCAACAAGGTTTCGGTTTCTGCTCCGGGAAAACTGACATTGAGCACATGCGGCAGATAATGTTCCGGGTGGCCGTTGACGACAAAAGAGAGGCCCTCCCGACGCCATGTGTCCAACATCGCTTCCCGGCAGCGTTGTGCCGTGTCGCGATGTTCCTCCCGGTTGGCCATCGCCAGTTCTGCCGCTTGCCCGAAGCCGACAATTCCGATCACATTTTCCGTGCCGGCTCTCCTTCTGCGTTCCTGTACGCCGCCGTGCATTTGCGGCTGTATCGGCACCTTCCGCCCAATGTACAACGCGCCGGCACCTTTGGGCCCGTTAATCTTGTGACTGGATATCGAGAGCAGATCCACCGGCAAATTGCGCACATCCAACGGTTCCGAACCCAGTGCCTGAACGGCGTCGGTATGAAACCAGACGCCCCGCTCTCTGGCGATTTTCCCGATCTCCTCGATCGGCTGCAGGGTGCCCACCTCATTGTTGCCGTACATGACACTGATGAGGGCGGTACGATCATCGATGGCCCGTTTCAACTCCTCGATCTTCACACGGCCATGTCCGTCCACCGGTACGTAGATGACCTGAAACCCGATTTTTTCCAGATATCGACACGTATCCAACACGGCATGATGCTCCACCGTCGTGGTGATGACCCGATCTTTTCCTTTTTCCCGCATGGCTGTCGCCACACCGATCAACGCCAAGTTGTCCGCCTCTGTTCCCCCGCTGGTAAAGATGAGCTGACCGGGATCAGCATGGATGGATGCCGCCACTTGATCACGCGCGTGATCGATCGCTTGACGTACGGTGCGTCCGTAGGCGTGCAAACTGGAGGGATTGCCGAAGTGGTTTTCCAAAAAAGGAAGCATCGCTTCTTTCACTTTGGGATGGATCGGCGTTGTCGCCGCATGGTCCAAATAAATCGACATCGTCTTCACCTGCTGCTGTTTTTAAATATAAAACATATAAGCGTCGCTTTGTCCATCCGGGGTGAAATGGATCAAATCGGCCAACGTCGTGTTGTCCAACACGTCAGCAATCGCATCCCGAATGCGTTTCCACAAGTCCCGGCGTGCGGGATCGTCCTCTTCGGAAAACTCCACCGGAGAGATGGGTCCTTCCAATACGCGAATCACATCCCCTGCCGTGATCTCCTCCGGGGACCTTGCCAATATGTATCCCCCGTACGCTCCGCGTACGCTGCGCACCAAACCGGCATTGCGCAGGGGAGAAATCAGTTGTTCCAAATAATGCTCCGACAACTGATGCCGTTCGGCGACACTTTTCAGAGACGTCGGTCCTTCTCCGTATCGCCGGGCCAAATCCATCATGATGGTTAAACCGTATCGTCCTTTGGTGGACACTTTCACCGAATCACACCTCTTCCTCGTTTCTGTCCCATCTTTGCTCTCCCCAAATTGTACCGAAACTCGCCAAATCCGTCCAATCTGCATTCATCGTACTTTTTGCTTAATTTTATTATGGTCCGATTCATGGGATCTTAGTGTCAATCTGCTCGGAGAACATGGCCCGTGAATGAATGCACTGTTTCGGTTCTTTCAACCGGTCGGGCTCGGAGCGTGTCTGACCAATCCATGACGGAGCAAATCGGAGCGGACGCAAGTGAAGCGAACCGGGAAAGGTTTTTGTTCGCTCGGAAAGGGCAGTCACCTATCCCCCGGCTCAAGCCGTGGGATTGCAGGTCTAGCCCGCGTACGGTTGGTTGACCAGCCCTGCGGATGTTCTCCGCAGCGTTGTGACGAACCAGACACGACCTCATGCTTGGAATCCAAGTTGATCTGGAACGCTTGTTCCTGTACCCTGTAATCAGGAAGATGCAGAGAATTGCAGAGGAGAAGTGCGATGGATCTGTTTGAATACGGACGACAACAGGAATCGGAAAAACGCGCCCCGTTGGCCGCTCGCATGCGGCCGCGCACATTGGATGAAATCGTGGGACAATCCCATATTATCGGCAAGGGCAGACTGCTCCGCCGGGCCATCGAAGCGGATCAGCTCACTTCTATCATCCTGTACGGTCCGCCCGGAACGGGAAAAACCACCTTGGCACGTGTGATCGCCAATACCACCAGTGCCCATTTCGAACAGATCAATGCGGTCACAGCCGGGGTTTCGGATATCCGTCGCCTCATTCAGGAGGCACGGGAGCGACTGGGTATGTACGGACAAAAAACGGTGCTGTTTATCGACGAAATCCATCGGTTCAACAAGTCACAGCAAGATGCCCTGTTGCCTTCAGTGGAAGACGGCACCATCATCCTGATCGGAGCGACGACGGAAAATCCGTCTTTCGAAGTAAATCCGGCCTTGTTGTCCCGATCGCGCCTCTTTCAATTGCGGCCGATCGGGGAAGAGGACCTGATGACCCTGATTCGTCGGGCGTTGACGGATGAACGGCGAGGATTGGGCACATACCGCGTTGAAGCCGAAGAAGCTGCTTTGCAGCACATTGTGCGGATGGCGGGCGGTGATGCGCGCAACGCCCTCAATGCCATCGAGCTGGCCGTCCTTACCACCGATCCCGATGAAGACGGTGTCCGGCGTATCACACTGGACGTGGCGGAGGAATCCATCCAGCGAAAAGTGATCCGCTACGACAAAAGCGGGGATCAGCATTATGACACTGTCTCTGCTTTCATCAAGAGCATGCGTGGTTCCGATCCCGATGCGGCATTGTACTATCTGGCCAAAATGATCCAAGCCGGAGAAGATCCCCGGTTCATCGCCCGTCGGGTGTTCATCCATGCGGCGGAGGACGTGGGGATGGCCGATCCGCGCGCACTTTTGATCGCCTCTGCGGCGGCACATGCGGTGGACTTCATCGGCATGCCGGAAGCGCAAATCCCGCTGGCGCAAGCCGTCATCTACATCGCCACCGCCCCCAAAAGCAATGCCGTCGTACGCGGGATCAATGAAGCGATGGAAGCGGTGAAAAACGAATCGCACGGAGAAGTCCCCCCGCATTTGCGGGATGCCCATTTCCCCGGTGCCAAAGGGCAGAATCGGGGGATCGGCTACCGGTATCCGCACGATTATCCGCGCGGTTACATCCCCCAACAATATTTGCCGGACGAACATGTCGGCAAAACGTTTTATCACCCGACAGACATCGGTTATGAAGGGAAGTTGCAGCACTTTCTTCGTTGGATGAAAGGAGAATCGGGAAGAGGGACGGACCGGGAAAACTGAAGCCGACAGATACAACTCTTCGGGGGATCGACTGGTGTCCAACCCTCAGAGCGAAAGGTCGCGTTCACTCATCCGGGACGCGTCGCGCTTCCATCTGCTCCACCAAAGCAAACACCTGCTTCCAACTGGTGATGCGCGGCAAATCATGGGGGTAATCCCGATTGTACACCGCGTCGACGATGACGGTCGGAATGCCCGCTTCCACCAAACGGTCCAAATGTTGCGGCGCGTCCTCAAAAAACAGTTCGATGCCGAGACGCCGGGCCACTTCCGCCTTGTTTTGCGCACTCATTTTCAGATTCTCCCCGTTGTAGGGGAAGCCATGCTTTTTCAGCCACTTTTTCGTGATATCCACAATATTGGGCTTCCCCGGACGAGCGGTGATGAAGTGGATTTCGTGACCCTGTTGCTGCAACTGGGTCAAAACTTCAGCCGCATCGGGAAGCGGAACGGCCAGGGAGTAGATTTTGTGTTCCAGCTTGCGCCACAGATGGGCGCCTTCTTTTTTGCTCAAACCGTAAGCCTTGTCCAAGTGAAACTCCTTGATGTCCTCCCGTTTCACCTTGCGGTTGAGCGCTTCATTGTATACCTGGACGGCGGCCGATTGGGTATCTTTGATGGTACCGTCGATGTCGATGCCGATTTTCATCTTCCCCCTCCTCGTCGCAGCGATCACATCGTTCAGTCTTCCCCGGAATCGAGAAACTTAAAATAAATAAAAAAAGAGCCCCATTATGCCGTGGCTCCCTTAGTTTTGAACCTGCTCTCTCGCAGGTGGGTGCCCTGCGCCTGAGTTCACGGGTCCTCTCACCGGAGGCTTCCGCTCCCCCAGACGACGCCGAGCTCCCTTTTGTAATGGTGTTGGCTCAAAACTTTCGGTGGTTCACGTACATCGCAGGGCTCTTGGTGTGTTTATATGTTACCACAGAGTTTTCCCTTATTCAAGCACCATCTCCCCAGAGCGTGTCGGGTGACGGCTGCGCCATTGCTTTCCGGCATGCTCCACCTGCCCCCTGCAAGAGAGCAGGTCATGGCGCTTCGACCCGGAGCCGGGACACGGGAAAAGTACGATTCGCTCAGAGGAAATTGCCCGAGATTTCACACCTGCGCGTTCCGCGTCTTTGCCCGGCCGGGCTTACGTCTTCACTGACCCGGAAAAGCATGTGCTCCCTCACGGATAAAACCGGACACGCCCGAACAAAGACATACCTTTACTCCTCTGCCTTTTGGGTCACTGCTTCGCGTACCGCGATATGCAATTCGTCCAATTGGCGTTCATCGACCGGCGACGGTGCTTCCGTCATCAAACAGCTGGCGCTGGCCGTTTTCGGGAACGCGATGCAGTCCCGCAGGTTGCTCCGGCCCGCCAACAGCATCACCAAACGATCGAATCCGAATGCGATGCCACCGTGCGGCGGTGCACCATATTCAAAGGCTTCCAGCAAGAAACCGAATTTCTCCCGCGCTTCTTCCATCGACAGACCCAACGCTTCAAACATGGCCTCCTGCACTTCCCGGCGGTGGATCCGTTGGCTGCCCCCGCCGATTTCATATCCGTTGAGCACCATGTCGTACGCTTGCGCCCGAACGCGGCCCGGGTCGGTTTTCAACAACGGAATGTCCTCTTCCACCGGCATGGTAAACGGATGGTGCATCGCGTAATACCGTTTCGTTTCCTCGTCATATTCCAACAGCGGGAATTCGGTGATCCAAGCGAACCGGTATACGTTGGGATCGATCAGGTTCAGATGTTTACCCAGCTTCAGCCGCAGTTCGCCCAGCACCTGAGCCACCACCTCGGGCCGGTCGGCCACGAACAGGAGCAGGTCGCCCGTTTCCGCTTCGGTTGCCTCCCGGACCCGCTCCCATTCTTCCTCGCTCAGGAATTTGGCGACGGGACCTTTGCGGCCTTCCTCTTTCACCGCCAGCCAAGCGAGACCTTTGGCTCCCAGCTGTTGCGCCTTTTCGCCCCAACTGTCGATCTCTTTGCGGCTCCAGCCCGCACATCCTTTCACATTGATCGCCTTGACCCGGCCGCCTGCGGCCACGGTGGAGGAAAACACCTTAAATCCGCTGTTTCTCACGATCTCCGACAAATCGACGAGTTCCATGCCGAATCGCAGGTCGGGTTTGTCCGAACCGTATTTCTCCATCGCTTCCCGATAAGTGATCCGCGGAAAGGGACGCTCCACCTCCACCCCGATTGTTTCACGGAAGAGCGTCGCCACCATTTCTTCCATCATCTCCAGGAAGGCTTCTTGCGGCAGGAACGAGGCTTCGATGTCGATCTGGGTAAATTCGGGTTGCCGGTCCGCCCTTAAATCCTCATCCCGGAAACAGCGAGCGATCTGGAAGTACCGCTCCATCCCCGCCACCATCAAGAGCTGTTTGAATAATTGAGGCGATTGGGGCAAAGCGTAGAATTCGCCCGGATGTACCCGGCTCGGGACCAGATAGTCACGTGCGCCTTCCGGTGTGCTTTTGGTCAACATGGGTGTTTCCACTTCGATGAAACCGCGCTCGTCCAGGAAACGGCGCACCACTTGCATCGCACGGTGACGGAGGATCAGCGTCTGTTGCATCACCGGCCGCCTCAGATCGAGATACCGGTATTTGAGCCGCACCGGTTCGTCCACGTCCACCTGATCCTGAATGACAAACGGCGGTGTTTTGGCCGGGTTGAGAATTTCTATCTCCTCAGCCTGCACTTCGATTTCCCCCGTCTCCAGCTTGGGATTGACCGTCTCCGGGGAGCGGGAGATCACTTTTCCCCTGACCGCCAATACGTACTCGCTCCGCGCTTTTTGGGCGATTTCCACAGCGGCGGGGGATGTTTCCGGATTGCACACCACTTGTACCAGCCCTGAGCGGTCACGCAGATCGAGGAAGATCAATCCGCCGAAATCGCGTTGTTTGTGAACCCAACCGTTGAGGACGACTTCTTGGCCCACATGTTCTTTTCGCAGCTCACCGCAATGATGCGTTTTATGCACGCTTTCCATCCCTTGATACCTCCTAACGCTTGCTTCCCTGACGGATGTAGTCGACGAATTGATCCAGGTTGACCGTTTCCTGTTCGCCTGTGGTCATGTCCTTGACCACGATCTGATTCTGTTTCAGTTCCTCTTCCCCCAAAATGGCCACAAATCGGGCGTTCATCCGATCGGCCGCTTTCATCTGCGCTTTGATTTTACGACCCAGATAATCCCGGTCCGCCGAACAACCGGCCTTGCGGAGTGATTGCAAAAGTGTGACCGCTTTTTCTTGGGCCTGATCTCCCAGCGTGACCAGGAAGCAATCCAGACTCCGATCCAGCGGCAGCGTCACGCCTTGCTCCTCCAACGCCAACAACACGCGCTCCAATCCGGTGGCGAAGCCGATGCCGGGGACGTCGCCACCGCCGAATTCCTCCACCATGCCGTTGTAGCGCCCGCCGCCGCCGATCGTCGACGCTTGCGCACCCAGCCCTTCCAGCATGTATTCAAACGCTGTCCGGGTGTAATAATCCAATCCGCGCACCAGCCGCGGATTGACGGTGTAATCAACGCCCAGCAGATCCAGGTGCCGTTTCACCGCTTCAAAATGCGGCGCACACTCGTCGCACAACACGTCCAACACAGCCGGAGCGCCTTCGGTGATCTGCCGGCAGGTCTCGTTTTTGCAGTCCAGGATACGCAGCGGGTTCCGCTCCAATCGCGATTGGCAATCCCGGCACAACCGGTCTTTGTGCGGTGTGAGATAAGCAACCAGTTTCTCCCGGTGCACCGGTCGGCATCGCGGACAACCGACGCTGTTCAGGTGCACGGTGACGCCCTTCAGGCCCACAGCCTCAAAAAAGTGGGCACCGAGCGCGATCACCTCGGCATCCGCTCCGGGATCATGTGAACCGAACACCTCGAGGCCGAACTGGTGAAACTGGCGCATCCGCCCCGCCTGCGGCCGTTCGTACCGGAACATCGGTCCGATGTAAAACCACTTGGTCGGTTGGGGCTGGCCATACACCTTGTGTTCCACGAACGCCCGCACCACAGCCGCTGTCCCTTCGGGGCGCAGGGTGAGGCTGCGTCCGCCCCGATCTTCAAAAGTGTACATCTCTTTCTCCACAATATCGGTCGTCTCACCCACCCCGCGTTGGAACAACTCGGTGTGTTCAAAGATCGGCGTGCGAATTTCGGAAAAATGATAACGCCTGCACACATCGCGCGCTTTTTCTTCGACGTATTGCCATTTCTCCACTTCTCCCGGCATGATGTCGGCCGTGCCGCGAGGAATGCGTACGTTCATCGGTACTGCCTCCTTTTTCTCGATCCAATAAAAAAATCTCCCGCCACTGACGATGCTGTCAGGGACGAGAGATTGGTCTTCCACCATCACCCGCGGTGCCACCCTGTTTGAAGACACCCGCAATCAACGGTGTGTCTCCCACTCGAGGCCGATATAACGTTCGGCAAACGTTCGAGTCTACTGTCCCCAACGGGAGTTCGCCCCGAAACCTCCGGGTGTCATTCCCCGCCGCGTGACAGAAGGACGCTTCCAGCCACGGCGTCCTCTCTCTGACTGCCCGTTTGACGGGTACTTGTCCCTTCATCGATGTTGACCGTGTCGGGTTTTCGTTCAGAGGAGGTCTGATCAGTGAGGAAATGCCGCGATTTCATCCCTGCGCTTTCCGGGTCTTCGCTCTACCGAATGCAGGTCAGTCGCTCACTCTGAACTCCTGATGGAATGATCAGACACATCATGGGCATATCCGGTTCGTTTCGTTCGATTAGCAATAGATTTTAATGGAATGAAAACGGCTTGTCAAGAGTCAGTCGTGGGTATTCGAATCAATCACGAGAAAGTATCGACAACGCCCTTTCCCCACGTTTTGAAACCGGTGCGGCACATCGGCTTCAAAGTACAAGGAGTCCCCCGCGTTCAGCCGATAGGTGGCAGAGTCCAACGTCACTTCCAATTCACCCTCCTCCACATATACCAATTCCGTCACACCGGGTTGGTGGGGCGGGAACGCTCCGGTATCTGTTCCTTCCGGGAGCACATTCATCACCAGCTCCACCCCCTTTGACGGAAATGCGGGTGACAGCACATGCCGCTCGATTCCCGTCTCTTCTTCCCGGTATACGAGACGCCGGTGCTTCGGGATGAGGATCGTCTGCCGCCGGGGTTTCTCCCCCAACAGTTGCGACAATGTGACGTCCAGCGCTTCCGCGATCCGACATGCCACCTGTACGGTGGGGTTTTTCACGCCGCGTTCGATTTGGGACAGCATGGACGGACTGACACCGGATCGTTGTGACAGTGTATGCAGGGACAGACCTTTTTTCATGCGATGTTGACGGATGTTGTCTCCCAACGACACGAATTTCATTCCTTTCAAATCCTTGACATGGGGGGATTGTATCCTATGATAAACTATTATACACTATAGCAAATAAATTCAAACAAGATGGGGGAAAACAGATGAACCGTCCGGTTGCCAAAGGAATGTTTTACGGTGGAATCGGTGTGGTCAGTTTCAGTCTTACATTGCCTTTCACCCGCATGGTTGTCGCCCATTGGCCCCCGGTATTCGTCGGTCTGGGCAGGGCGGTGATCGCAGCGCTTTTGGCGGGCATCCTGTTGTGGGCCAAACGGCCCCCTCTTCCGAAACGCGGTCAATGGCAACCGCTTTTCAGCGTTGCCCTCGGCGTCATTATCGGTTTCCCCGTTTTGAGTGCATGGGCCATGACCCGTGTCCCTTCCTCCCACGGTGCCGTCGTTTTGGCTTTGCTGCCGTTGGTGACTGCCGGTTTGGGTGCATGGCGGGCTGGGGAACGGCCGTCCCGACTCTTTTGGGTCTGCAGTGCGGGAGGATGTTTGATCGTGTTGTGGTATACCTGGCAAGAAGCGGGATTTGGCGGATGGCGCACCGCAGACTGGGCATTGTTGGGTGCCGTCTTGTCCGCCGCTTGGGGATATGCGGAAGGAGGCAAACTGTCCCGCGAGATGGGTGGATGGCAAGTGATCAGTTGGGCACTGGTTCTTTCGTTTCCGCTGCTCATCGTTCCGACAGTTTGGATGATCGTGCCCGGGATGATGGATGTTCCGATGCACGTGTGGGGGGCTTTTTTATACTTGGCCTTGGTCAGCCAGTTTCTCGGTTTTTTCTTCTGGTACGCCGGACTGGCCCAAGGCGGCATCGCCCGTGTCAGTCAACTGCAATACCTGCAACCGTTTTTCACGATTTTGTTTTCGGCGGTGATGCTGGGGGAAATGATCACATGGCAATCCGTCGTCGCAGCGCTGGCGGTCGTCTTGCTGGTCGCTTACGGCAAGGAAACGGCGAACGCTCCTTCCGGACAGAAAGTCCATCGCGATAACGATCTCAGATGATGGA
Organism: Polycladomyces zharkentensis; assembly: GCF_016938855.1. NCBI lineage: Bacteria > Bacillati > Bacillota > Bacilli > Caryophanales > Thermoactinomycetaceae > Polycladomyces > Polycladomyces zharkentensis. The sequence goes on from NZ_JAFHAP010000004.1 coordinate 399,673, forward strand.
AATCGATTCCAGCTCGTGCTTGGTAATATCGCGCACTCGCTTCGGCCAGCACCTGCGCCCTGCAAAAGAAGAAAGTGCAGGGCGCGGACAAAGTACGCTTTCCTTTAGAGGAAACTGCCCGCGAATGTATTCCTGCACTTTTTCCGGGGCTCCGTTCGGCCAGGCTCAGGTGGCCGCTCACCTGGAAAATCATTGCCCTCTGATAAAATCGCTTTCACATTCTATTCCGCTTGAAAAACGATGGAGGAGTCAACCCCGTCAACCGTGCAACAGCTTCCATGCTCCGTGTACCAGTGCGGTCACCCCGATCGCCAATGTATCTTCATCGATGGTGAATCGTGGGTGGTGGTGCGGGTACACGGCTCCCTTGTCCGGGTTTCCGGCACCAATGAAGAGAAACGTTCCCGGTGTCACTTGTTGATAGGCGGAAAAATCTTCTCCGACCATCGACGTCTTCACCCGTTCGATTATTTCTTCCCCCAGCGCTTCGACAACCGCTTCTTCCACCGCACGCGTCACGGTTTTATCGTTGATCACCGGAAATAAATATGGCATTGAAATTCGTTTCAGGGAGGAATAACAATGCAATTAACACCGGAAATCAAAGTGGCATTAGAGAATATTCAATTTATTGAGAGGTACCAAAACTTGTCTATGAAGTATAATTTTGATGAAGAATTTTTATATGACAATCATGAGGTATTGCGTATATTTAATGAGTTGGGTTATCATGCCCGTTTCGACAAGAGAGAAAATTTCTTTCAAATTGCGGAGGAAGGGTCTCCTTATCAATTTAAATTCAACATCTCTCTCAAATATAGTCTATTAGAGTTCATATGGGTAGTACGGAAGGATGGGAAGTTACTTACAGGTAGTCCGTGGGATATCTTAAAGCGATTATTAGATGGGACAGATGAAAATGTAAGGGCGCCCGTATTTCGTAATTATAATGACTTGAAAGAAATATTAAAAGAGGCGTTTTCGATGTATGAGGATTTTAAGCGAGAATTGCTTTCTGTCTACAGAAATGAGAAACGGAATGCATAACGTTTGATGATGTGGTCATAGTCTGTATACACCAAATGAAGAGATACACTACTTCAAAAACAAAAGTACGTTATCTTTTCTTTTTTGAATGAGAAAGGATAACGTGCAATTTTCATATTGATAAACAGTCATGATATCAGACACAGGTCTTTTTGTTAGTATCATTTAAGACCAGCATATCAGCAATACCTTGCGGAAGTTTGAAATCGGCAAAATTGAGTGATATCCATGCCAAAACTGTTTCATCCATGGGGCGCCTAGTAAATCGCTTTTAAATCGTCTTTCCCAGTAATTGCATCCTGTAATCCCAAAATGCAAACCCCATAGCTTCTTTCTCCCCATATGGCCCAGTTCATGGAAGAAGGTAACCAAATCATTAAAAGAGTGGTACAGTACTGCATCTGCCGGTCTTTCCTTCGGTCCTGATGCAAGCCCAGTCGGAAATAAACCTCGCCAATAAAAAACCCCGCCGCTTCAAAAAAGCGGTGAGGCTTCGGTTTCCCCCTGAACCGCGACATACTATCCGTATGCTTCGGAGAGTGCGCGCAATTTTTCCGGGATCATCGTCCGGTACGTGTCGATGTACGCTTGTGGTTCTTTCGGATTGGCCCAGCGGCTCACCTTGGACGTTCCCGGCGGGATGATTTTGCTTACCGCCCCGCATCCCAATCCGATGATCGTGTGCCGCTCTTCCATGATGATAATGTTGTACAAACTTTCATGGCCGGGCAATGCGTAACCGACATTTTCCTGGTTGCCCAGGATGTTTTTTTGCCGGTACAGATAGTACGGAACATACCCCGCCTGCTTGGTCCACTCCCGGGCCAGGTTGACCATATCGGCCACTTCGTCCCGTTCTGCCACACGGTATTTCCGCTTGTTCCGGGTCATGGTGGAACCGCGTTTAAATGATAACGTGTGTACGGTGAGCGACTCTGGCCGCAACTGTTCCACGATGCGCAAGTTTTCGCGGAACGTCTCCAAACCTTCTCCGGGCAAGCCGATGATCAGATCCATATTGATGTTGTTCATGCCCATCTCACGGGCCAGCGCGAATTTGGTCAGCGTCTCTTCCACCGTATGGTGACGGCCGATCGCCTTCAGTGTTTCGTTTCGGAAACTTTGCGGGTTGATACTGATCCGGTCGACTTGCCACTTCTTCAGCACGTTCAGTTTTTCTTCATCAATCGTGTCCGGGCGGCCGGCTTCCACCGTCCATTCCCGCACGCCGTCAAACGCACGGAACGAGTGCTTCATCCGGGAGAACAAAGCATCCAATTGCTCCGCGGAAATGGAAGTGGGCGTACCCCCGCCGAAATACACGGTCGTAATCGGCAATCCCTGCCGGTTCAACCACTCACCCACCGCCGCAATCTCCTCGTGAAGGCCTTCCAGAAACGCGGTGACCGAGCCGTTGCGTCCCTGGATCGCATAGGCGGGAAAGGTGCAGTACGCACACTTGGTAGGACAAAACGGGATGCCGATATAGAGACTGACTTCCCGATCCAGTTCATACAAATCCGGCAAAACAGCCAGTTGTCGGTCGACGATCTCCTCCAGCAAGGCGATTTTCTCCGGCTGAATCAGGTACTCCGATTGCAGGTGACGACGGATTTCTTCCTTCCCATAACCGGCCAACAACAGCATGTGGAACAGTTTGGTGGGGCGCACGCCGGTCAGAATCCCCCAAGGCTGCACCACACCTGTGGCTTCCTGCAATACACGCAACCAAGCGTGGTTGATCGCCTGTTTCATTTTTTTGCGGCGCTCCCGACCGGAAAGCGTCGACGGAACTTGTTTGGTATGTGCCGCCGACCAACGTTGCCCGTCATCCGAGTCCGCCATTTCCACTGCCGCTTCTATGGTATCGCCATGATCTTCCACCCGAACGGCGAGCCTCATATCCGGCCGCGGTTCGTCATTCGTCACCACTTTTGCCTCACCGAAAAACAGCCCGGCAATCAGTTCAATATCCCGATAAAAGGTGTCATCCACCCCAAACACGCGAATCCGTTTCATATCGTTCGCACACGCCCCTGTGCCCGGTAACGTGCACGTTCCCCCTTTATCTCACCATTTCCGTCAATCTTCCCTCAGTCTAGCCGAGATAACAAAAGAAATCAATGCATCTGTCAACGGCAACGTGGCGGCCACGACCACGCAGATGGCAAGGAAAGGAGGACCGATCGACGGTAAGCCTCGCACTCTTCCGTTGGGGGATGTGTATGGTTGTTCGGGTCGGCGGTGAAATGTTGACACCCTTGTTCAGACATCGCACCTGCTTTGGGCAACCGACGCAAAGCGATCCCTCCTTTCTGAGTGATCGCTCTTAATGTGCCCGGTTCGCCAAAAAAAGATCGGCAGGTGGAAACCCGCAGTCGTCGAAAAAGGAAGGATGGGTAGCATGCGTCACAAAAAAATCCGGTTGTCCGCAAACAACCGGGAGACTGCGAAATCCACTCGCGTTTTCGGGTGAGCCGCTTTCCCTCTCGCTCCTCTTTTGCAAACTCCAAGGTCGCTTGGGACGGCCACCCCATTAAAGGGGAACGGGCCCGAATTTCCCGTCCGAGCGGATACAGGAAATTCGAGCCCGCGTACTTTGCCAACAATCAGCCGGTTGTCTTCCCGACAACCGACTTTTCCTCAACCCAACAGCTGCTCTACCTGTGCGACCACATTTTCGACGGTGAAACCGTACTCTTTCATGACAAGGGAACCCGGCGCGGATGCACCGAAACGGTCCACCCCGATCACGGCTCCCCGTTCACCGACGTAACGGTCCCATCCCATCGGATGTGCCGCTTCGATGGCGACGCGCACAGAGACTTCTTTGGGCAGAACGGACTGCCGATACTCTTGGGACTGCTGATCAAACCGTTCGCGGCAAGGCATGCTGACCACACGTACGTGAATCCCTTTTTCGGCCAATTGTTTTTGCGCCCGCACCGCCAAGCTGACTTCGGAACCGGTCGCGATCAGGATCGCTTGCGGACGGCCGTTCGCCGCTTCGGACAGTACGTAGGCACCACGACGCACGCCGTCTTTTGCCAATTCGGCCGTTCCTTCCAACACCGGCAAGTTTTGCCGCGTCAGGATCAACGCCGTCGGGCCGTCCTGTTCTTCCATGGCCAACCGCCAGGCTGCCATCGTTTCGTTGGCATCCGCCGGGCGAATCACCTTCAAGCCCGGAATGAGGCGAAGTGACGGGATTTGCTCGATCGGTTCGTGTGTGGGTCCGTCTTCCCCGACTGCGATGCTGTCGTGTGTAAAGACATAGGTCACCGGGAGCTGCATCAGGGCCGCCAAGCGGATGGACGGACGCAGATAGTCAGAGAACACCAGGAATGTAGCGCCGTACGGACGGACACCGCCATGCAGCGCCATCCCGTTGAGCGCCGCACCCATGCCGTGTTCCCGTACACCGAACCAAACATTGCGCCCCGTATAGTCTTCGGAGCCGAAAATCCCTTCCTCTTTCATCGTCGTATTGTTGGACGAAGCCAGGTCAGCCGAGCCGCCGAACAAGGTCGGCACGTTTTTGGCAAGGGCGTTGATCGCTTCGCCGGACGATTTGCGTGTGGCCATCCCTTTGTCATCCGCAGGGAAGACGGGCAGATCGCGATCCCATCCCTCCGGCAGTCGACCCGCAATGGCCAGATCCAGCTCTGCGGCCAGTTCCGGATACGCCTCGCGGTACGATTCCATGAGGCGGTTCCACTCCGCTTCCGCCTGCTTGGCGTTTTCTTTCCATTCGGCGAAGTGTCGGCGCACTTCCTCCGGGATAAAGAACGGCTCGTCGGACGGCCAGCCGTATGCCTTCCGCACCAGCGCGGCTTCCTCTGCTCCGAGCGGCGCCCCGTGCACTTTGTGCGTACCCGCTTTGTTGGGGCTGCCGTACCCGATGGTGGTTTTCACCTCGATCAAGGACGGGCGGTCCGTGACGGCTTGCGCTTCGCGAATGGCCGCACTCAACGCATCCAAATCATCCTCGTCATCCACTTTGAGCACGTGCCAACCGTAGGCCTCGAAGCGTTTTTTCACATCTTCGCTGAAGGCCAACGCCAAATCGCCGTCCAGTGAAATGTCGTTGGAATCGTACAGCACGATCAACTTGCCCAGTTTCAAATGACCCGCCAACGAAGCGGCTTCCGCGGCCACACCTTCCATCAAGTCGCCGTCGCTGGCGATGACGTAGGTGTAGTGATCCACGACCGGGAAGTTCTCCCGGTTGAATTTGGCCGCCAAATGGCGCTCCGCCATCGCCATCCCCACCGCCATTGAAATCCCTTGGCCGAGCGGGCCGGTTGTCGCTTCGACACCCGGAGTGTGACCAAATTCCGGGTGACCCGGTGTCCGACTGCCCCATTGACGGAACTGCTTCAACTCTTCCATGGGCAGATCATAACCGGTCAGATGCAACAAGCTGTACAGCATGGCGGAACCGTGTCCCGCGGACAGCACGAAGCGGTCCCGGTTGAACCACTGCGGGTTGTCCGGATTGTGACGCATAAATTTGGTCCACAGTACATAAGCCATCGGTGCCGCTCCCATCGGCATGCCGGGGTGGCCCGAATTGGCCTTTTCCACCATGTCGATCGACAGCACGCGAATGGCGTTGATGGCCATTTTTTCAATCGGGTTGGATGTGGTCATCTCGATTGCTCCTCCTCACGTACCCACACGTTCTGTGACTGTCCAGATCATTATATCACAGTATGACCGGGTTTACTTGGGCTTGCTTTCCAGCAGGATGGTGACCGGACCGTCATTGGTCAGCTCCACTTGCATCATGGCGCCGAACACGCCCGTTTCCACCCGTACACCATGCTCCCTGAGCAGTTGATTGAACCGGTCGTAAAGGACGGCCGCCTTTTCCGGTCGGGCCGCCGCCATAAAATTGGGCCGACGCCCTTTCCGGCAATCACCGTAAAGCGTAAACTGCGAAACCGACAAAATGCTCCCTTCCACATCCAGCAGGGAGCGGTTCATCTTGCCTTCCTCATCTTCGAAAATCCGAAGGTGTACCACTTTTTCCGCCAAGTATCTCAGATCTTCCTCATCGTCACCTTCGGTGAATCCGACCAGCAGAACCAAACCGTGGTCGATTTGGCCGACAATGTTGCCCTCCACCTTGACCCGGGCTTCCTTCGCCCGTTGCAATACGATTCTCACAATCGACCTCCTGTTCTACCTACTGCATGATGCGTCGCACACTGTAGATATCCCGGATGCGTTTGACCCGTTCCACCACCGACTGTAAATGATGAATGTTTCGGATCAGCAGTGTCATGTGAATCGTCGCCATGCCGTGGCGATCAGCCTTGCCGCTGACAGCGGTCAGATGCGTTTTGGTTTCGGATACGGCCTGCAATACTTCGTGAAGCAATCCCCGCCGATCCAAACCGGAAATCTCAATGTCCACATGATACGATTGCTCGCCTTCTCCTTCCCATTCCACCCCGATCATGCGTTCCGGTTCGACTGATTGGATGTTGGGGCAGTCCTTGCGATGAACGGACACACCGCGTCCCCGGGTGACAAACCCGATGATTTCGTCGCCCGGTACGGGGTTGCAACAGCGGGACAGGCGCACCAACAGGTTGTCCACGCCCTTGACCCGAACGCCCTGTGCCACTTTTCGGCGCTGGGTCGGCATGTTTTTCACTTCGGGCAGAACGACGGGCACTTCATCCTCTTCCTGCTTCAAGCCTTCCGTCAACTTGTTGACGACCTGGGCCGTGGAGATGCCGCCGTAACCGACCGCGGCATACATATCTTCCTCATCCTGAAAATTGAACTTGGCAGCCGTTTCTTTCAGCCTTTCGGCCGTCAGCACCTCGCTCGGGTTGAAATCGTGCTTTCTCAACAGGGCCTCGATCATCTCCTGCCCTTTGGCAACACTTTCCTCCCTGCGCTGCTTTTTGAACCAGCTGCGGATCTTGTTGCGGGCATGGGACGACTTGACGATCTTCAACCAGTCCTGGCTGGGACCGTAACTGTGCTTCGACGTGAGAATCTCCACGATATCGCCTGTTTTCAACTTGTGATCGAGCGGCACGATCTTCCCGTTCACCTTGGCACCGATGCATTTGTTGCCCACTTCCGTGTGGATGCGGTAGGCAAAATCCAACGGTACCGATCCGGCCGGCAGTTCGATGACATCCCCTTTGGGTGTAAATACGAACACGGAGTCGGAAAACAGATCCATCTTCAGGTTTTCCATGAACTCCGTGGCATCCTTGGCCTCTTGCTGCAATTCCATGATTTCGCGGAACCACTTCAATTTATCCTCAAAGGAACCCGGTTGGAAACTCTGCCCTTCTTTATATGCCCAGTGAGCCGCGATTCCATATTCGGCTGTTTGGTGCATCTCCTTGGTCCGGATCTGCACTTCGATCGGTTCCCCTTTCGGGCCGATCACGGTGGTATGCAGCGACTGGTACATGTTGGTCTTGGGCATGGCAATATAGTCCTTAAACCGACCGGGCATCGGTTTCCATATGGTGTGAATAATCCCCAACACCGCATAGCAATCGCGAATCGTATCGACGATGACACGGACCGCCAGCAAGTCGTATATCTCGTTAAACTGCTTGTGCTGGGTGACCATTTTCTTGTAGATACTGTAAATGTGCTTGGGACGGCCTGAAATCTCCGCTTCGATTCCCGTTTGTTCCAGCCGTTCCCGGATCGTTCTCACCACTTGTTCGATGTATTGCTCACGCTCTGCCCGTTTTTTGCGCATCAAATTGACAATCCGGTAATATTGTTGAGGATTGAGATAGCGTAACGCCGTATCCTCCAACTCCCACTTGATCCGGGAAATACCCAGACGGTGAGCCAACGGTGCGAAAATTTCCAACGTCTCGTTGGCGATGCGCCGTTGCTTTTCCTCGGGCAGGTGCTTCAGCGTGCGCATGTTGTGCAATCGGTCCGCCAGCTTGATCAGGATCACCCGGAAGTCCTGTGCCATTGCCACGAACATCTTGCGGTGGTTTTCCGCCTGGTGTTCTTCGGTCGATTTATAATTCATCCGGATTTTCAGTTTCGTGACGCCGTCCACCAATTGCGTCACCGTTTCCCCGAACTCTTCTTTCAACGTGTCCAGCGTCACACCGGTATCTTCCACCACATCGTGCAACATGGCAGCCATCAGTGTGATCGCATCCATCTGCAGATCGACCAGGATATCGGCCACAGCGACCGGATGATGGATATACGGTTCGCCCGATTTGCGAAACTGGCCTTCATGCGCTTTCTTCGCAAATCGATACGCTTTTTCCACCTTTTTCAGATCTTCTTCACTGAGATATCGTGCCGCTTTCTCCAAAAGATGCTCAATCGGCATCGCCAGTTTCACCCGTTCAACATCCGAAGTTTTTCCTTTTATTATCTATTAAGGCAGATGGAAAGTAAAGAGGCAGTGAGAGATTCTCAGGGGATTGACAAAAGCTCGACACAGTCGGGATGGAGCCACCCTCGGAGTACGGGACGCATCATCCGGTCGCGTCTTTAAAAATGGAGGAAAAAACAGAGGAAAAATGGTGGAAAACCGGCAGAAGCCGTGTGCAAAGACCGGCAGAATGCCGGGGAAAGGTCGTCTCTCATCTTTCATTAACACCCTCGAAAAGATGAGAAACGACGCTTCCGGCACTTCATCACTCTCGAATCGGTCATTTATCCGTTTTTTCTCTGGAACGGTCTGTCGCACGCCACGTAAACAATTTTGTATTTCTCCTCAGATGAATGAGTACGGCGGAAAAGACGATCGCCGCAAACAGCACCATGCCGTATTTCAGGTATTCCTCCGACCGGTACATCAAAACGGGTGCAACGATTACACCACCGTACGAAGCGATTTCAAAGCTCCACAACAGCCATTTCCACACACGGTACAAATAACTGCGAAATTGAATGTCTCCCGGTCGGAACAGTTCCCGAAACAACAGCACGATCAGGGAAATCATCCACAATATCATCGCGATGAGAATTATGCGTCCAAAACCCGCAATCAGTGCCTGAAAAAATTCATGCAGCCATTCCATCATGGCTCTCTCCTTTTTGCCGATCTCATGCATAATAGTATATCTTTGTTTTAACACAATGCCAAGATTTTTCACAGCAGAAGCGCACCTGAACAGAACGGTTCCCGCCTGGGAAAAGCCGTCTCCCACTCAGCCGGGAGACGGCCATTCAATGAAATCAATTCCCTCGCCACTCTTTGAGTCGTTTCTCCCACTCTTCCTTTTTCTTTTTCAGTTGCTCCTTGAGTCGCTTCTCCCCGCGCTTCCACAAATCTTTGAGGCCTTCCTCAATTTTTTTGGCCGCCTTTTCCTCCGGTGATTGCGGTTTGGCCTTGGGTTTGGGGCTACGATCGATCTTGGGCGGTTTGCGCAGGTGAACAGTGTCCAGACGGAAGGCCTTGGCGGGTTGGCCCGTCAATGCACGGGACATCATTTCCCGGAAAATAACCGCCGCACTGTCTCCCGCGGCTGTTCGGAGAAAATGTTGCTCGTCCGTTTTGTCGTAACCGAGCCATACCGCCCCCACCAGTTGCGGTGTGTAGCCGACGAACCAGTTGTCCTTGTTCCCTTCGTTCATACCCGGCATTTGCGTGGTGCCGGTTTTTCCGGCCACTTCCCTTCCCGGGATTCGCGCTTTTTTCCCGGTTCCTTCCAATACGACACCGCGTAACATGTAGGTGATGGACTGTGCCACTTTTTTGCTGGTCACCCTTGTTACTTTTTTATACCAGCGCCCCAACTGTTGGCCGTCCGCCGTCTCGATTTTGCGGATGGTATGGGCTTCCACCATCAGACCGTTGTTGGGAAAAACGGAGTAGGCCTGCGCCATTTTGAGCGGCGAAGTCCCTTCCCTCAAACCGCCCAACGCCAGCCCCAACTGTCGGTCCTCCTCGGTGAGCGGAATTTCAAACCGTTCCAGCGCACCAATCCCCTTGTCGATCCCCAATTGCTGGAGAAGCCAGACTGCCGGAACATTGGCGGAGTCAATGACGGCCTCATACATCGTCAAACGGCCGAGATAGCGTCCGTCATGGTTTTGCGGGCGGTATCCGCCGAAATCCATCGGCTCATCTTTGAGAACCGAGCCGATCTGCCAACCCTGTTCCAGCGCCGGGGTATAAACCGCCAACGGTTTCAGCGAAGAACCCGGCTGCCGTTTCAACTGGGTCGCGTGGTTGAATCCGCGGAATACGTGTTCACCGCGCCCGCCGACCAATGCCCGGATGCCCCCTGTGGACGGGTCCAGCATCACGGCGCCGCTCTGGATCAGCTGGTCCTCCTTGCTTTGCGGGAAAAGACTGTCGTCGTTGTACACGGTTTCCGCCGCCTGTTGCATGCGGGGGTCCAGTTCCGTGTAGATGCGCAATCCTCCGTGCAACACCTCGTTGGCCGTCAGCCCGTATTTGCTGATGGCTTCCTGAATGATGGCATCAACGTACCACGGGTATTTTCCTTTGTAAGGATCCCGCTTTTTCCGTTCCAGCACGATGACCTGGTTTTCCGCCTGTTTCATCTGCTGCTCGGTGATATAGCCCTGATCCTTCATCAGTCGCAATACGAGATTCCGCCTCTCCATCGCCTGGTTGAAATGTTTGTAGGGGGACAGGGCTGAAGGTGCTTTGATCATCCCCGCCAGCATGGCCGATTCACCCAAGGTGAGTTGGCCGACGTCCTTGCCAAAATAGGTGCGTGCGGCCTGCTTGATTCCCCAAGCCCCTTCACCGAAATAGATACGATTGAGATACATCTCGAGAATTTGATCTTTGGTATAAGTGCGTTCGATTTTCTTGGCATATAAAAACTCTTTCAATTTCCGCTCCAATGTGCGGTCCTGTGTCAAAAATTCATTTTTGGCCAGCTGTTGGGTCAACGTACTTCCGCCCTGAACCGTCTCGCCGGACAGCAAATTGACCCATAACGCCCGCAGGGTGCCAATGTAGTCAACGCCCCCGTGGTCGTAAAATCGCCGATCTTCGGTGGCGATCACCGCATGGATCAAGTGGGGGGGAATCTGCCGGAATTTCACCCCTTCTCGGTTGGAAAGCATGATCTTGCTGGCCACCCGCCCATGGCGGTCATAAATGATGGTTGGCTGATCCACCGGTTTGGCCAAGGAATCGACATCGGTCATCGCGATCGCGATATTGATGCCGATCAAAAAGATGACGACAAAACCGGCCAATCCCCATGTCAGCCGCCGAACCCATGGTTTGGCCCACTGACGGGACGCCCATCTTCGCACAAGTGTGATCGCTTGGGTCTTCATCTCCTCCGACTCCTCCACTCCCAGGGTGTTGCGGTTCAAACGTGTCTGATCCATCGAGACGAGTGTCCGGTAAATCCCGCTTTCTGTCGACCGCAACACCCTTTCTCACATTTCCCTTCATCCATAACGAGATTTTCATCGTTTTGGTTTTTCCCGTTCAAGCTTCCATGAAACGGATGCGCTCTTCCGTTTCCGCAGCCGGACAGATCTTCCGAAAGTCGCACGCGGCGCACCGCTCGCCGGGGCGGGGTTCAAACCGGTCGAGATGATCTTCGTCCATCAACCATTCGGCAGCCGATTGCAGTTGTTCCTCCGTTTTTCGGATCGATTCGGGCGTGATTTCCACTGTCACTTCACGGCCGGTACGGAGAAATACCAGTACCGCCTGCCGGGGCAGCACGCCCCACTGGCGATGGGCGGCCCACGCGTAGAGGCGCAATTGCGGCTTGTACTCCCGGGCCAGCATCTCCCATCCATGATCGGTCGCCCGGTTGGTTTTGTAGTCGACCAACTCCCATTCACCGTTTTCGTGCTGGATCAGGCGGTCGATAATCCCTTCCACTTCCAATCCGGCGACGCGCTGGACAAAAGGTACTTCCTTCAAATCCTCACGCTTGGGTTGAAGATGGAAACGGCTGTCCAAGTAGGTCTGCAACAGCGGGCGGACTTCGTCCCACAATGCGTTGACGTCTGCCCGGTACCCATTGTACTCGGCCACTGCGGACCGATATACCTCCACCAGCTCATCCGCGCGGACGGCATCGTCAGGACAGCACTCGATCACGCGGTGGACCACACTGCCGATCAATGTGGCCGGCAACGGTGCGGGTGAGATTTCCTCATCCGTCTCCGCGGCGTTTCGCTCGGTTTCCACCTCAGTGGGGACGTTGATCCATCGTTTGTAGAGATATTTCCGCGGACAGTTGAACAGTGTCATCAAATCGGTCACACTGATCCCCAAACCGTCATGCTCCGTCACCCCGCGCGGCTCCATCAGTGCCCACGCGGAGTCGTCCGGCTCACCATCTTCCTCATTTTCCCGTGCAAACCAAGTGCGGGACGTCAACAGCACGGAGTCCAACTCGGCATGAACCGACGGCAGGGCGGCCACCTCCCCGGCTTCCACCTGGCGAACGCGAATCCACGTTTCCCCGTCGGGAAATGTCCACTTGCCCGTTTCTTCATCGACATTATCCCAACCCAGCACGCCGTCCAACCATTGGCTCCACGAATCGACGGAAAGGATGGACTCCCCTTTCTTGGCCTGTTTGTGTTCTTCCGGTTCCCCACTCAACACAAGCCGTTGCTTGGCACGGGTGACGGCCACGTAAAACAGGCGGACCGATTCCTCGATCTCCAACCGTTCTTCCCGCTCCCGGAGCCGCCGCCAGCGGTAGGTTTCCCGTTTATCCCCATGCGGGGTGCGCAGCCGGACCGCCAATCCGGCTTCCGCATCCGCCAGCAACTCCGGTGTCGGGCGGGTGCGACGCCAGGAGAGATTCGGTACGAAGACGACGGGAAACTCCAAACCTTTGGCCTGGTGGATGGTCATCAGTTTCACGCTGTCGCCGTCGTCGGCTTCCACCTGCGCTTCCGTTTCCGGGACAGGTTCTTCCTGAAGACGATCCATCATCCGCAAAAAAGAGGTCAAAGAATATGCCGCCGCATCACGCCGGGTGCCGGACAACCGGATCAGCTTGTCCAAATTGGCATTGATCTGTTTGCCTGACGGCGTCCCCCACACCACCGATCGGTAATCGCTCTCATCCAACAGAAACCGGATCAGCTCCGACACCGGAACGCGTCCGACGCGCAAACGGACTCGTTCGATCAGTTCTGCAAACCGGGACAGTTTCATCCGCTCCGCTTCAGCGAGGCCGCCCACATCCGGCCAAGCCGCCGGCGGCATCGACCATGCCCCCGCCTGGGCCAACAGGAAGAGGGTTTCGTCCGAAACCGCACAAAACGGGGATCGCAACACGCCCACCAATGACAGGACATCGTCCGGGTCGTGCAAATACTTGAGGAAATGCAGCACGTCCTGCACTTCCTGCCGGTCGTAAAACCCGCGCCCTTTCACCACATAAAACGGAATCCCCGCTTCCGCCAACGCCCGTTCGTAATATTTGACATGGGTCATGGCCCGAAACAAGACGGCGATCTGACCGGGACGCGTACCCTCTTCGATCATCTCACAGATGCGCCTTGCCAACCACCGGGCTTCCCGTTCGTGCCGATCCTCATGTTCCCCCTCTTCCGCTTCGGGAATGACCAAACACTCCACGCAGGGCGGCTGGGTATCCGCACTGCCGCGTGCCGTTGCTGGTTCGTACACACTGCCGGAATCGGGATGACCGGGCATCAACCGGGAGAACAAGGCATTGACAAACGCCACCACATCAGGATGGGAGCGGAAATTATCCCGCATGGAAACGGCTTTTCCGCCCTCGGACAAAAGTTCCGTTTTCATCTTTCCGAAGACGGATACGTCAGCACCACGAAACCGGTAAATCGACTGTTGGGGATCACCGACGACGAACCGTTTGCCCGGGATCGCCCGACCGTCCGGTTCCCGGCAAAGCAAATCGATCAGTTGTTTTTGCAATTCGTTGGTGTCCTGAAACTCGTCCACCATCAGATACCGAATCCGCCGACTCACTTCCAAACGCACATGCGGATGGGATTCCAACAACTTACAGGCGCGCAATTGCAATTCGTCAAAATCCAAGCCGCCTTGCCTTTGTTTCGCCGATTCGTACGCTTCGTGCAGATGGGAAACCGCCCACAGGACAGCGTCGGTCAACCGCCGCTCTTCCGGGAGCGACAACCACCCGTCCACGGCTTCATTCAGTCGCCGGAGTTCCTGCTTCATTTGGTTCCGCGGCAGAAGGATCTCCTCTTTTCGCCCCCAGTTTCCGCTCAACAACGATTCCAATCGCGTAAGCACATCCCGCTTTTCCATTCGGGAACCCGCTTTTAGCCAACGCTGTTCCAGTTCCGGCCATTCCGTCTGGAACGCTTGGACGCGTTTTCCGCCCGTGATGGCCATCAGCGCACGCCCGGCAGACAACAACGAGAGCGACGCCTCCCGTTCCTCTTCGGCTAATCGGTCCTCCAGTTTCGCCAGGTCCCGATCCGTCCGCTCCGCCAACTCACCAGGCCCCTGGCCCATGCCCGTCATCTGCCGGTACAACGCGGCCAATTCACGTGCCGCACGGGTGAGTCCCACTCCGGTCACCCATGTCTCCCACGCCCGTTTCACTTCCTCACTCAGCTCGGTGGATTGAAGTACGGCGGAAACCGCCCGTTCGGCGGCATTCGCCAGACACCAAGCCGCTTCCGTCTCATCCATCACGATAAAATCGGGATCCACGTCGGCCTCGATCGGATATTCCCGCAGCAAACGGGCACAAAACGCGTGGATGGTCATCACGCGGGCGCGCTCCATTTCCGACAGAAGGCGATACCACCACGTTTCTTCGGCGGTGTTGTTTTTCCGGGCGGATGCCAGCCGCTCCGCCACTCCCTGACGTATGCGCTCTTTCATTTCCGCCGCGGCTTTCTCCGTGAAGGTGATGGCGACGATGTGATCCAGGATATCGGGATCGTCTGAATGGGTGGACAAGATGCGCAGGTATCGCTCCACCAGAACGCGCGTTTTGCCCGATCCCGCACCGGCGGAAACGATACAGTCCACATCCAGTGTGTTGATGGCTTCCCATTGTTCCGGTGTGAACGAGTCGGTCATTCCTCTCCTTCCCCTTTCTCTGTCGATGACGCTGCAACGTCCCACCGGCAAATCGTCCGGTGGGGGCAATGAGTCGGGCACTCCCACGTCGGGTCGACCGCAAAATCCCCCTGATCGGCTCGACGCAGCTGACGGCTGAGCCGCTGCCCGATTGCCTCCATTGTGTTCGTCCATTCCTCTTCATCCAGCAATCCCTTCACTCTCGCATGGATGCCCGTACGTTCCGTCGCTTCCTTCCGCCACAATCCTTGGTTTCGGTTATTGGTGGGCGGTTGGCCGTTCTGCCGGGTTCCCGGCGTGTAAAAAGCCGCTCCCACGGCCTTGGCGGGGTCCAGCCCCAACACTTGCTGCACCACCCAGAGGAACAACGGCAATTGCAGGTACGCTCCTTCCCTGATCCGCTTGGGATCAGCCACCGCACCCGATTTGTAGTCATACACGGCATAATAGCCTTCTTCATCCACATCCACCCGATCCACTTTTCCATGCACTCGGATCGTCGCATCTCCCGGCAGGTGAATCGTTACCGGGTGCTGGGTCGATTGCGGGTCCATTTCACCACGGCGGATCAGATTTGGATCGGACATGCCGAAGGCCAGCTCCAGATGAGCCGGACGCATGCCGGAGCCGACGCCTCCCCCGCGCCAATGCCATTCATGTGACAAAACGGCGGACAGCTGTTGTTTGATCCGCTCCTTCTCCACCGCCAAACGGAAAGGGTCGCGGGACAATGCTTCAGCTTCGGTCAACAACTGGTCGAACAACGCATCCACCAGTACATCCAACCGTTCCATCGCCTTCTCCCACGTGTCGGACGTAAGGCGCATCTCCTCCCATCCGCGCCAAAAGCGACACAACACCCGATGCCACACATGCCCCCGATCCAGCGTCGTCCACTCCCGTCGAGGAGGTTCAGGCTCCCGTGCCTGCAACACGTGGTCGGCAAAATAGTGGAACCTACACTGCATCAGTTGATTCAACTCCGCGGGACTCCATACGCGTTCCTGCAAGGAAAACCCATGTCTCTCCCACAGTGACGGCCGCAAGCGACCGGCAAATGCGGCGGCATTGCCAGAGAGACGCACGCGTTCCACCCGCAATCGCTCCAACCAGTGCCAAGTGCGTTCCGGTTGCCTGCGCGCTTCGTTTTTCAACAATGCGATCGCCTGCTTTCTCTCTGTCGCAGGGTGGGTTGGTTCGTTTTGGGACAACAACGAGACGGCTCGCGCCAATCCTTCTCTCCTGGATACACACGCATCCAACCGGTCGGGGAACATTTGGGATATCTCCCGCCGCTTGCGGATCACATCCGTCTCTTTCCACACTGCCAACAGTTCCTGCAAAAACGGGGAAGGCAAGCGCGTCGATCCGGTATCGTCAGCATGCGGATAAGAAAAAACCAAGCGTGACTCGGCGGAAGAAGCACACAGGAAAAACGGCAACAATTGCCGGTGCCGCAACTGATCGGAGGTCATCAAGCGCACTTCTTCCCGGAGGAGACGTACTCTCTCCTCATCCGGCAACAGCCAGTCATCGTGGATCGGACGGGGCCACTCCCCTTCCACACATCCCAGCACCCATACCGCCCGGTATCGATCCCAGCGGACCTGATTGGGTTCCAGGATACGAAGTCCGCCACGACGTCCCGGCTTTTTGCGCACCCGTTTCCGCATCGCGGCCCGCTCCAGCATGCCGGCCAATGTATGCAATTCCAATGCTTCTCCGGCAAATCCGGACGGGTCGACATGTTTCCATTCCTGAATGATTTCCCTGACCAAGTTAAAAGCCTGTATCTCTTCCGCCAGAAACGGCAACATGCGCGGGTCTTCCGCCAACTGGCGATACCGGGACGGCTGTTCCAGCTCAGCCACCCATGATTCCAACCACGCCAACCAATCCCGCCACAAAGCGTTCAACGGGATGCTTTCCACCCAGCGATACAACGACCACAAGCCCGACCACACCACCGGGTCCGTCTCGTTTGCGCCGCCAGGGACAACCTCTGCCCGACCCATGCGTGATTCCAATTCCGCCAAGCTCTGGGGGGCATCCCACTGTTCGTACGCCTTCAACCACAACCGTCGATCGGCCTCACTTCCCCACGGCACAAACGGACTTTGCATCAGGGCGATGCGTTCCTCTTCCCGTCCTATGCGGACGGCCATCGCCGTCAAGATCATCTCCATCAGCGGATGATGGCGAAGCGGTACCGTCAACGGCGTTGCCGCGGGCAATCCCGCCTCCGACAACGCCCGTATGAGCGGAGCCAAGTATGTATCCAGATCCGGTACGATCAAAGCCACATCCGACAACGAGCCGTTCTCCTCAAACAGCCACCGTTTGACACTGCCCGCCACCAATCGGGTCTCCTGCTCCACTCCGGGGGCGGACAACACTTCCACCGCGCGATTCGCCGCTTGCCGTTCCGGACGTACGGCAAACGCCGTGCGAACCATATGTTCCAATGCGGCAACCCGACGATCCCCGGACGGCTCGACCGAAACCTGTCGTACGGCAAAGCCACGTTGCCGCAAGCGTTCTGTGGTCTGTTCCGTCTCTTTGAACAAGCGGGGACGTGTCCCATCCCAAACCAAATGCAACTCGACGGGGACCCCGGAGGTGACCAGCTGGATCAGTAACTGCTCCTGCAGAGGGGACAGATCGTGAAAATGTTCAGCAACCACATATTCCGGCAATTGCGCCTGTCCCCGTCGCAATGCCCGTAATGCTTGGTAATAGGCTTCCTCGTGGTCGAACGCTCCGCTTTCTGCGAGCAACCGTTGATAGACCCGATAGATTCGCGCCAATTCGCGTTCTTTGGGACCGCGATCGCGCCAAAGCGCCATCAAACGTTCGGGCAATACACCGGATCGCTTGATTTCCCCGATCCAGGTTTCCATCTTTTTAATCCAACCCGGGCGTGATTGCCACCCGCGAAAGTATGTAAACGGTTCTTCCCGATCAGCGGTGCTGACGGCTTGTTGCACCAGACATTCCTGCTCTATGGCGGAAAGCAGCCGTCTGCGTCGCTCTTGCAACAATTCGCGGACAAACTGGTCAAATGTACCGAAATGCACGTTCCGTTGATCCCGAAGGGAAGGCAGATAACGACGGTGAAGTTCCCGGGCCATACGCGTGCCGGGAACCAGGTAATCCACCCGTTTGCAACCGGAAAAACGTACGGGGTCACCCCAGCCCATCCCCCATCCCGCCGAATCAACGGGATGCAAAACAATCGTTCCCGTCATCTCAATCCCTCTTCCGTTTTCGATGGTGAAAATTTTCTACATAACGCAGGTTCAACGGTGACACGATGAAAAAAGCAGATTCTTTTCTGCATTATACCAATCCGCTAACGGAAAACCCACCGCTGAAGGAGGCATGTTCGTGAAACAGCCGAAAAAAACGAGTCCGACTGAATGGCAGGATGGTCAAATGGCGGCATATCCGGCAGAAAATGACCCTCACACTCACGTCACCGCCGCGATCCAGGAGATGTGGGGACTGAATCCGCATTTGTCCGAAGCAACACAGTGGGGGGCGGAGCCGGAAGAACCGGAAACATCCCCGGAAAAATAACCGCCTCATGACAGATGAAGCCGCCTGAAACCCACGGCAACCCAAAGGAGTGCCTCTGGTGCTTCAGACTGTGTGAAATGGTAAAGTGTCCCCGGTCGGGTATGGTTCCGAGCCGGGGACACTTATGTTAGGATTTTTTAACACAATTGAAACATTATCTATTTGTTGGAACGTTATTTCCTCCCGTCCCTTCCGCACCGCTTCACGACAAGACAGCCGATTTGCTATGTACCTGAAAATCACTTACACTCTAGATGAGAGCTGGTGTTGAACGCGGTTGCCGGACACCCCGGAGGTGATCCAGTTGAACCACATCGTGCATTTTTTACAAACGTTGCCCCTATTCCACGGCATCAATACGGATGCGTTGGAAGCGGTGAGTCACACGCTGATCGAGCGAAAGTTCAAACGGGGGACAGTTGTGTGTTTGCGGGGGGAAAGAATCGACAAGGTCTTTATCGTCTATCGGGGGAAAATCAAAATATACCGAACGGACCCGGAAGGGAGCAAGATGTTCATCTCCTATTGTCACAGCGGGGACATATTCCCGCATTTCGGTTTTTTTCGGGAGGCCTGTTTCCAGGCAGACGCCCAAGCGGTCGAGGATTCTCAACTCTTGGTCATACCCAAGGAAGACATGGAACAATTGCTCCGGTCTCATCCCGAACTCACCATCCGGTTGATTCAAACCATGGGGCAGCAAATCAGCGATCTGGAACAGCAACTGAACGAGTCCATCGTTCACGACGCATACGAGCGTGTGATCTTTTTGCTCCTCCGCCTGGCCCGTACCGTTGGCGAGCCTCATCAACAGGGCATTTGCCTGAAGGAACGGTACACCAACCGGGAGCTTGCACAGATGATCGGAGCCACGCGTGAAACGGTCAGCCGTGTGATGAACCGACTGAAACGAGAGGGACACGTTCATCTGCAACAGGGACATCTCGTGGTTCACGTTCACCGTTTGAAGGAGCTGGTCGATTACCCGCACATGCAAATTGGTTAAACAGAAAAAATCATGGGGATGTGATTTATTTCACATCTATAAAATCACCTATTTGTTACAGTTAAGACATCCTATGTGTCATATTCGACTTTTTCCCGCCTCCGTTCCATGATTGGACTCATAGATTGATTTGTCTTCGTTTTTGAAATGGAGGGAAACAGAATTGGCAACCCTGTATGAGAAGCTGGGTGGAGAAAAAGCCATTGCAGCCGTGGTGAACGAGTTCTACGATCGGATGATCAACGATGAAAACGTCAGCCATTATTTTCGATACACGGACATGGATAAACTCCGTAAGCACCAGATCAGTTACTTTATGAGCTACGCGCTGGGCGGTCCGAACAAATACGAAGGTGCCACTCTGCGCGAATCCCACAAGGGCTTGAACATTTCGCACGAGCACTATGAAATCGCGATCAAACATCTGAACGGTGCGCTGCGCAAATACAACGTACCGTTGGAAGACCGCGTCAAAATAGAAGCATTTCTTCGCAGCGTCAAACCGCACATCATTCATAAATAACCGATACAGCACTCATTTTTTCATCCGGTAAACCTCGTTCCCAAATCAACAGCCGACAAACGGACTCCATCCGTTTGCCGGCTGTTACTTTTCAGGGTGAAGGTAGGATCGAACCGGCACATCCTCCCATTGATGGATCGCATCTTCCATCCGGATGCGGATCCATTTGCGTTTGACCATGTTCATCGCCATCTCAATCGGGAAAAAACCGACATTGACCGTTTCTGGACTCAATTGCAGTGTGCCGCCGACCGGCTTGCACAAAAAAACGAGACTGACCACACAGGTTCCGTTTCGACCAACGGTTTTGTACACCCCGATCAAGCGTATCACTTTGACCTCGATCCCGGTTTCTTCCCGGATCTCTCTAATGACTGCCTCATCCAGCGCTTCATCCAACTCCACCACGCCGCCCGGCGGCTCCCAGTGAAGGTTGTCGGAACGTTGAATGAGCAGTACTCCTTTTTCATCGTCCCACACGATTCCGGCCGCTGCGACATGATGTTTGGGTAACATCCGTGGCGCCTCCTTTTGCTTTTTCCATCACAAGACCACGGGGCGATCGAGATGCTTGTTCAACATTGACCGATTGTCACATTCCCAAAATAAAGGAGTCTATGGGAAAACCTCTTGACTCATGTATCAGGAACACAAATCCGCTCATATCGTCAGAATGGTGGAAATGGCTGCTTGGATGGGTGGAATCATGGCGGAAACGGGGAAACAGGGCATATTCCAACCCTTCGTGCAGTCCCAACAATCCCCGTGAAGGGGATAACAGGACATCCACGATTCAAATACCCCAAGGGTATTTCCTGTGGTCGCCATGGGCTTTCAGACGACCATTTCGACAAACCAAAATCCAAGGAGAATTGGTGCAGCATCCATTTGCATATGACGTCAGGGATCATTTTGACTCCCTGCCATATCAATATGATTGATTTCATGGCATCGTATGTGCACGAGTACGGTTTCAACGCGATCCCGCTTTTGTCCATCCTCCCTGTCACCGCGTCCGCTCTCCCCCATTCCCTCTGTCGCTTCCGGTAAACCAGAGGAACGCACTACCGTCTCCTCCCTTCCCGTCGCTGCACCGGTGATGGATTCCTTTCCAATACCACACTCTCCCTTGGTTCCTCTTCAGTCCTGTACCGACATATCCAATGGGGTTTGCTGTGTATCAAGCCTCCTGTTTCTTCTCTCTCATCCTTTCAGCGGATGTAGGTATGAAATCATTTTTCTTTTTCCAAACTAAGGGCGAATCCATCTTTGGAAGGAGGCGCTTGGGATGAAGGTTACCCGCCTTGCGGGTTGGGGTTTGTTGGCAGTGATTCTTTTGTGGTTACCTTCTGCTCCGCATGCGTGGATGTCGCCGAAGGCACCCAAAGTGGCTTATGTCAAAGCCTATCGTGTCCACAACCAACAACTTGTTCCGATTCCGGTCACCCGAATCACCCATCATGAACTGGAACGCGTGTTGAACGGCATTGAACAAATGGCCGGACTCAGTTCCTACCAACTTCCGTCGCGTTATCTGCTGTTCCGATTCCCTTCACCGGTCGTATTGCCGCGTTCTCCCATCGGCTACCCCATCAAAGAGGTGATCGTCACACAACCTTCTTCGACATGGGATGCCCCGAGATTGCTGGTACGCAATACACAACGCCAATGGGTGGAATACCGCACTTCCCGCCCGCTTACCCATTTGATTCACCAGTTGCAGAGGCCGGACAGCTAGGGAATTGCCAAAAGTTGTCTCCCTTCATGGGTACCGGGTGAGCCTTCTCTTCCTCGCTCCTCAAAGGCTGACGCTTCAATGTCGTTCGGCGGAATCAGATCACCCCCTATACTTCCCGCCGAGAAAGGAGCTTCAAACGAAAATCGGAAACCGCGGATGTTCACCTCAATCCTGTCTCTGATGGAGGCGGGATTCTGTTTGTGCAAAGGTACCGGACGCCAATCATATGCCGCTCGCCTTGATTTCCCGCTTCCGATCACTTGACATGAAACCAATTGGTTTCATATAATCAATGCGAAACCTTATGGTTTCGTATCAAGCGGATTGGAGGTTCTCCACATGCAGGGAAATAACAGAGATACACTTCCGGAAATCCGTCACACAGCCATTTTTCACGCATCCATTCAAAAAGTATGGGAAGCGATCTCCACATCAGAAGGAATCGCCGCATGGTTCATGCCCAACGATTTCCAACCGAAAACAGGACATGAGTTCACGTTGCAAACCCCTTTTGGACCCACGCCCTGCAAAGTACTGGAACTCAACCCTCCCTACCGACTTTCCTTCTCTTGGGGGAACGATTGGCGTGTCTCCTTTGAATTGAAGGATCTGGAAGGAAAAACGCAGTTTACACTCATCCATTCCGGTTGGGGAGAACCTGATCAGATCGTTCCGGAATCGGGACTAAAACAATCGGAAGTACGCAACAGAATGGATCATGGTTGGAAATCGATTGTGACCGAAAGACTCCGCGAGGTGGTAGAGAAATAAGATGGGTGCTGCCTTACCGAAGCACGACGTATTTCAGGCGATTGCTGATCCTACCCGTCGTCAGCTTTTACGATTGCTTGCTGATCGGGAGATGCACGTTACCGGGATCAGCGAGCACTTCCCGATGAGCCGAACGGCTGTTTCCAAGCACCTGCGCATTTTATCGGATGCAGGACTTGTGAAACAGCGAAAAGTCGGACGGGAGACACGATACAGTCTCCAACCGGAGCCGCTCATCGAATTAAAGCATTGGCTTTCCTATTTTGAGCGGTTTTGGGAAAACAAGATGGCTGCACTGAAACACTATGTGGAATCCGAGGAAACGGACGGCGAATAGTCACAAAAAAAGATGATGATGTGTCCCGACTGCCGGCAAAGTGGCCACCCCATTCGCGATTTTGGGTGTGCCATTTTCCCCTCACTCCTGTTCCGCAAAACGCGCAACGGTCGCGCGCGGGAGAACCGCCACCCTCTTTTTGGGGAAGCATGCCAAACTTCCCGTTGAGTGTGGCGCGATTGGAGATCGGAGTCCGCAGGCTTTTTCAACAACCGGGAGGTGACGATGGTCGCCTCTCTTTTTCTTATATCAGCAGGTCATCAGGGGTTTATGCTTGGGTCCCATCGCCGGACGATCAAGCTGACATTATGTCCCCCGAAACCGAAGGAATTGCTCATCACCACCTGCACATCCCGTTTTCGAGCCCTATGCGGGACGTAATCCAAATCCAACCCCTTCTCCTGCCCTTCACAATTGATCGTGGGTGGAATCACGCCATGTTGAATGGTTTGTATCGACGAAATCAGTTCCACCGCCCCCGCAGCACCCAACAGGTGTCCGATCATCGATTTGATCGAACTGATCGGAATTCGGTACGCCGCCTCCCCAAACACCCGCTTGACGGCCATCGTTTCCACCGCATCGTTGACACGGGTGCCCGTTCCGTGCGCATTGATATAATCCACTTGTTCAGAGGACAAACCCGCATCGCGCAACGCCCGAACCATCGCTTCGGCCGCAACGGCGCCATCGGGGGAAGGAGCCGTGATGTGATGGGCATCCGTCGTCGCTCCGTATCCGATCAATTCGGCAAGAATCGGAACACCCCTTTTCACAGCGTGCTCCAGCGATTCCAACACCACCACACCGGCTCCCTCTCCGGCTACAAATCCGTCCCGGTCCCGGTCAAACGGTCGACACGCCTTTTGCGGTTCTTCGTTTCGCCTGGACAATGCACGAATCCGGGAAAAGGCGGCCAACCCAAGCGGCGTGATCGGTGCCTCCGCACCGCCGGCAATCATCACGTCCGCTTCACCATATTGGATGATCCGCATCGCTTCACCGATGCAACTGCTTCCCGTCGCGCACGCCGTCACCACCGCCGCAGACGGCCCTTTGGCTCCCAGTGCGATGGCAATTTCACCCGACGCCATGTTGGCCAGCATGGCGGGTGCCAAATACGGGGACAACTTTTGGGAGCCGTTTTGCAGTACCTTTTGGTACTCCTCCTGAATGCGGTCCAGCCCGCCGCTCCCGGTTCCCACCATCACCCCCACGCGCACCGGATCGACCCGATCCATCTCCAGTTGTGCATGTCGAACCGCTTCACGCGCCGCCACCATCCCGTACTGGGCAAAGCGGCTCATCCGGCGCGCCACCTTAGCCTCAAAATGATCGAGCGGATCGTAATCCGGGATCTCCGCAGCGATGGTTGTCGGAAATCCGGTCGGATCGAAACGAGAAATGGACCGCACACCGCTGCGCCCTTCCTGCAATCCCTCCCAAAATCCGGGTACGTTATGGCCGATCGGGGTCAATGCTCCCATCCCGGTGATGACGACGCGCTTTTTCATGCCGCTCCCCCCCTGAACCGATGATATTTCAATGTTATTATGATTGGGAAATGATGGTTTTATACCGAGGAGAGCAACGGTCAACATCTGATGCTCGAAAAAGGAAGGTTTAGCGGTTCAGGGATTGCAGATGATATTGCCAATACTCATCTGCCACTTCCTCATCCATCTTCTCCACGACGAAAGGGTACTTCTCATCCGTTATGGCCAATTCCAGTTGTTCGACGTTCTGCTCCAACCAATGGCCTTGATAACCCCGAATCCTTTTCCATTTCTCCAACATGTGAAAGATCTCTTTTTCGTATTTTTGATGAAACCGAACATTAACCTCTGCATCACACGTTTCCCGGGGGCACTGGACCATTTCGGGTAAGGACACAAAATAACCGGTTCCCTGTACGTTAGGGGGTAACACACATCACGAAGCAAGGAGCGCCAGCCATTCAGACGACCGCCCGCTATACCCGGAGCAAATCAAAGAGAAACTAAAACTTCTCGCCAAGTAAATCCTCCCATCTGTACAAACTGAAGTCTCCTGTCCGCTTGGCTGATCAGCAGGTAAACCAAAGACATAGTGACAGACACCACTGAGCATACCTGTGAAGGACCGGCTCCTGATCTATGGGTCGGGTAATAGGAATTGTTGATATACATATTTTAATTATCATAATTACAGTGTATAATCTAATTAAACTTTGCACAGAATAGGAGGTAAAACAGAAGTGGGTGTACCGCGAATGCAAGTCAAGGGTTACAGAAAGGCAGGGAAGATGGGCAACAGCCTGGGAATCGGCATCCCCAAGGAGATTGTGGAAAAGCTCAATATCCAACCGGGTGATGAATTCGAGGTTTCCGCTGATCCCTCGACTGGAGTAATCACCATAAGACCTGTTAAAAAAATTACTCTTGGCGAGGGTTTAACTCCTGAGATGAGGGAAGAACTCAAGGACATCCTCAAACGATACGAAAACACTTTCCGGAATCTGAAGGATAGATGATGATGGAAATCAGGTACCTAACACCAACACAAATTATCGAAATACATTACACTGTTATGGTTGAATTTGACGATCTAGATCAAGCTGGGGTTAAGTTTGAAGATGGATTCATTTCAGCAGCACTTAGACCTCAATCATTGTATTTTGGGAAAGAGTTGTTCCCTACCCTTTGGGACAAGGTGGGGGCGCTGATTCAATCAATTGCACAAGGTCACGTTTTCCATAATGGTAACAAAAGAACCGCTTTCGCCGCGGCTCAACTATTTCTTTTTATCAATGGTTATAGATTATATATGGATGAAAAAGAAGCCGAAGAAATGATGGTGTCTTTTGTGACCGACCCCAGATTCAAGGGGGAAGAAGGTGCGCGGGAGATCGGCCGCGTCATTGAGGAAAATGTAAAGAAAAACTGTTAGCCATGAAAGACCATATAGTGATAGCACACGCAAAAGGGAGCGACCGTCGGAAACCTTCTCGATTGTTGACAATG
This sequence comes from Polycladomyces zharkentensis, assembly GCF_016938855.1. Lineage (NCBI taxonomy): Bacteria > Bacillati > Bacillota > Bacilli > Caryophanales > Thermoactinomycetaceae > Polycladomyces > Polycladomyces zharkentensis. The sequence goes on from NZ_JAFHAP010000004.1 coordinate 425,714, forward strand.
TCTGCGAATTCCGATTGCCCGTCTCGCTCCGCAGGATACCCAGGAGGTCGCGAACGGATCAACCGCTTTGTCAGCAGTGTCAAGGAGTTGCCTTTCTTTTTCACTGCTTTTCAAATCATCATCTATTCTATACATATAGAAATCATCCTTCCACCCGGACTTGTTTTTTGTCCAGACGAATCGACCAATCCGGACGCACTTCCCCCTCCACCGCCACCATCATGAGTACGCTGGTGGATTGATGGTAGTATGACAGGAAAAAGTGCCAAGTCTCATCTTTCCAAATTTCCTCCGCATGCAGCGGTGACCCTCCCGCCTGCTCCAACACCACGCGCACGTTCTTCCCGGACGGCTCGATGTGAATCCGCCAATCTTTTTCTCCCTCTTTCAGTCGGTCATATGCCACCTTCGCACTTGCCTCATCCGCAAATGAAAAGGCCACAAACGGATCGAGCTGCCTCTCCTCCTCACTGTATCCGCCGATGAACACCTTTTCGAGTTGCAACCCCCCAAGCTCCGGTTGTTGATTCATTCGATTCTCTCCTTGTTATTCGCAGTATAAAGGCTGAAGAGGTATTATTTTCTGAATAAAACAATGAAACAAACACCTCCATCCAACGATGGAGGCAAAAGTGAGAACCGTTTTCCGTGCAGGATGAGGCGGGAAAACGGTTCTCCATGTTCCGTTTATGACAGCTTAGTTGATCTCCAGGATTTTGAACTGGATCGTACCCGACGGAACCGGGACATTGATAATTTCACCTTCCCGTTTCCCGATCAGTTCGGCACCGATCGGCGACTCGTTGGAAATTTTGCCTGCCGTCGGGTCAGATTCCGCACTGCCGACGATGACGTATGTTTCCTTTTCCCCGTCGGGCAATTCCTGAATCGTCACTTTGGCTCCAATGCTGACGTAGTTTTTGTTTTGCGCATCCTGATTGATGATTTTGGCGTTGCGAATCATGTTCTCCAACTGTACGATCCGGGATTCCACAAAAGCTTGTTCTTCTTTGGCGGAATCGTATTCGGAGTTTTCGCTGAGGTCTCCTTGCGCGATGGCTTCTTTCAAACGTTGCGCGACTTCATGCCGCTTTTTCGTTTTCAAGTACTCCAACTCTTCCTTGACTTTGGCCAGACCTTCTTCAGTCAACAGTACTTCTTTTTTCTGTTGAGACATACCGATTCCTCCCTTATCAACAAAACCGTCCTTTTTGTCGCGGCCGGAATCCCACCCAATGTCGTGTTCCATTCATATGCAACCAGTCGTTTTGTCATCACGTACTCCTGCAACCGCGCCAAGAAAATGTTGAATCGCTCACCCCGATGACATGACCGATGATGTTGATGCCGCTCTTCGGGAAGTAAGCGATTTCACGACTTTTTTGAGCAGGATTTTTTTCGTCAATCGAAAGTTGATTGCAACTGAAAAATATCTTAGCACATTTGGTGCAGTCATCCAAGAGAACAAGACCTTTTTTTGCAAAGGCGACTTGAACGTCTTACAATGTCCACAGGGGGACCATGATTGATCACGAGACGAAAAAGGAGAAGATGTGATGAACGTGCTAAAATTGATCGGAAAGTTGTTGTTCTTGTTCCTGTTGTCGGTACTGGGTATCGTATGTTTCGTTTCATTGCTCTTCCCCCTCTATCCTGTGAATCGTTCCCTGATGCCCGTGATCGTTGGACAGAACGCCGCTTTTGTGCTGGCCGCCTTTCTGACATGGACATGGTTGGAAAAAAAGCCGCTTCATGAGTTGGGGTTTGCGGAACCGTCCCCGTTTCGCTCATTCCTTCGCGGAGCCGGTTGGGGAACATTCGGAATCGTTGTTCCGTTTGTGCTCCTGTTGACAACCGGCTGGCTGAGGGTGGACGGATTCTCCGTCTCCTCATCGACGGCGACGGATTTCACATCCGCCTTGTCCGGCTTTTTGATCGTCGCCTTGGGTGAAGAAATCCTGGTACGAGGCTACATACAAACCCTCCTGGTACGTCAATGGGGACGGATCATCGGGGTCTTCAGCGCGTCCCTACTATTTTGTGCCCTCCATTTGGGCAATCCAAACCTCTCTTGGCTTGCTTTGTTCAATCTCTTTTTGGCGGGCGTCATGCTGGGGACGATCAAAGAGACTTTTGGCGGATTGTGGGCACCGATTGGGTTTCATTTTACTTGGAACCTGTGTCAGGAAATGTTGTCGATTCCCGTTTCCGGGCTGCATTTGATCGAACATCCCGTTTTGTATACAAGAGAAACAGGACCCGATTGGGTGACCGGCGGCGGGTTCGGACTGGAAGGCGGGGCCGCGGTCACGGTGTTGCTGATTGCATTAACGGCGGCTTTTTGGCTCCAATCCCGCAAACAGACGGCATCCGATCATTCCCACACTTCCGGATTGACCAAATGAGGAGGCTTCTCACCGCGGAGAGCGGACAACAGATTCTCCGCGGCCAACTTCGCCATTTTCAACCGCGTTTCCAACGTGGCACTGCCCAGATGAGGGGCTAACACCACTTGCTCCAGCTCGGCCAATCCCTCCGTCAAACGTGGCTCGTCTTCGTACACATCCAATCCGGCCCCGGCAATTTCCCCTTCCTGCAGCGCCCGCACCAGCGCCCGTTCGTCCACCAACGGGCCACGGGCGGTATTGATGAGATAGGCAGTCCGCTTCATCCGACGCAATTCCGCTTCCCCAATCAGGTGATGGGTCTCCGGCGTATACGGCGCATGAAGCGTCACGAAATCTGCTTCCGCCAACAGTTCGTCCAACGGTCGGTAGACGACGCCCAGTTTCTTTTCCTCCTGCGGGGTGAGTCGTGTGCGGGAATGGTAAAGCACGCGCATGTCAAAGCCACGGGCGCGGCGGGCAACCGCCCGACCGATACGCCCGAAGCCGACGATGCCCAATGTGGAACCATACACGTCTTTCCCCAGCATGAAACGGGGTCCCCAACCCTGCCAGCGGCCGGAACGGGTCAAGCGGTCCCCCTCCGATACCCGGCGGGCCACATCCAACAACAATGCCCAGGTCAGGTCCGCCGTGGCTTCCGTCAACACATCAGGGGTGTTGGTCACGGGGATCCCCCGCTTGGTGGCTTCGACGACGTCAATATTGTTGTATCCGACGGCATAATTGCTGATTACGCGCAAACCGGGACAGGCGTCCATCACTTCCGCGTCGATCCGATCAGTCAACATGCACAGGATCGCATCCTTGCCCCGAATCCCCTCCAACAGCTCCTCCCGCGACAAATCCCGGTCCCGGGCACCGATCGTCACTTGTCCGTATTGTTTCAATCGCTCCGTCACTTCCGGAAACAACTCGCGCGTCACGAAAATATGTACCGACATGGAGTCCACTCCCAGTTGTTCGAGTTCAGTGGCATTGTCAGCTACGATGATACACGAAACCACCATCATGATCCAGTTGGACGAACCTTATGGGACGCATCGGTACACGAGTTGCCCTCCCTTGTAAGTCGAGTCAACAGTCAGCCGCTTCCCCTCGTCCGTCCGTGTTACCAGGACAATGTCGGGGGAATCGCCGACACGCCATTTTCCGTCAACCGCCCACCCCATGTATCGTGCAGGAAAAACGGACGCCATCGACCAAGCCGTTTCAAGCGGGGCCAATCCCCTGACCACCAAGCGCGAAACAGCCTCGATCAACGGGCAGGCCGATCCGGCAAGCAACCGCTCGTCATGGGCCAGATGCAAGCGGTTATCCGGCGTCAACACCACTTCTCCCCCGACGGGGGTTCGGTATTGGCCGGTCGGCAAGCCGCCCAGCGCAACCACATCACTGACCAGTACCGCTTTTTCTCCCTTCACCCGCAGGATGACGCGGATGACGGCATCAGGAAGATGATGTCCGTCGGCGATGAAACTGGTCCAAAGCTCATCCGCAGCCAGTTGTTCCCACAAATAGTTGGGATGGCGCGGCAACATCACATGAGTGCCGTTGCCCCAATGGGTACTCAAAGTCGCTCCCGCCGACACCGCCTCCCTGATCTGTTCGGGAGTCGCTGCCGTATGACCGATCGCCACTTTGACGCCGCTCGCCACGCACCGTTCGATGAAGCGCACACTGTCCGGCCATTCGGGAGAAAGCGTGATCAGGCGGATTCGCCCTTCCGCTGCTTCCTGCCACCGACAAAATGCCTCCCAATCCGGGGGACGCACCCACTTGCGGTCGTGGGCTCCCCTCGGACCGTCTTCCGGCGAGACAAACGGCCCTTCCAAATGAATCCCGCCGACGGAGGCATCCACCATCGCCTCTTCCCGACAGGCACGCGCCAAGGAGCGGACGGAGCGTGCAATCGCTTCTTCGCTGTTGGTAATCACCGTCGGAAAAAAGGTGGTGACGCCCGTCTCCCACAACGATGCGGTTAATCGCCGGATGTCATCCGTATCGAACAGAGGGGCGTTTACATCCATCCCTTTGTAACCGTTCACCTGCAAATCGATCAACCCGGGAGCCACCAGAGGTGCGTCATCCGACACCTTCTCCGGCTCCGTCACCTCGGAGATGCGGCCTTCCCGGATTGTCAAACGGAGGGGCTTTCCCGTATGCCAATCTTTCCCCTCAATGACGTGACAGATCATGGGTAACACCACTCGATTCCAAATCCAGATACAACGTGCAATCCGGATGATACCGGAGAATGGAGGCCGGACAGGAAGTGCTGACCGGTTCGTTCAACGTTTTCGCGACCGCTGTTCGCTTGTTTTGTCCGGGTACAACACAAACCAGATACCGCCCCGACATGAGCGTCGGAATGGTCAGGGTCAACGCATGAGTGGGAACGGATTCCAGATCGTCAAAGCAACCGTCGTTCACCTGTTGTCTGCGGCAGATGGGGTCCAGTGCCACGCGTTTGATCACCTCCGGATCTTCGAAGTCAGCCACCGGCGGATCGTTGAAGGCCAAATGACCGTTTTCGCCGATGCCCAAACAGACGATATCCAGCGGTTTTTCCCTGATCAATCGGGCATATCGCTCGCATTCGGCATCCGGATCGCGGTTTCCTTCTATCACATGCACCGTTCCCGGATTGACGCGATCAAACAGATGGCGGTGCAAAAAATGGGCGAATCGTTGGGGTGACGCTTCCTGCAATCCGATATACTCATCCATGTGAAACGCGGTGACACGCGACCAATCGATCCCTTCGGCCTGACACAAGGTATCCAGCATCTCCAGTTGGGAAGGGGCTGCGGCGAACACGATGCGCACCTCGGATTGCGCCTTCAACAGCAGACGAAGGCGTTCCGCCACCGCTTCCCCCGCCGCCCGTCCCATTTCCCGACGGTCAGCATACACCCGTACGTTGAGCCGATCCACCTGTTTGGTGAACAAGGGCTTGACGGACGAAACCAATTCGTTCCCCCCTTATGAAGTCGATTACCGGGACGTCCTTGCAAACTTATCCTCGTTTCCCGGCTTACTCCTCATCTGCACACTGTAAAAGTGACCAAGTTTGCCCGCCCGGGAAACGTCACGCCTGCCCGGACACGTCCTCAACCCATCAGGCATGCTCCCAGATTCGGCGTAATCCGGAAAATGATCGGCGTGTACCGTCCGCCGGCGTACCGCCATCGGGGACAAAATGGGTTTCCACCGTGTACAACCCGGTATACCCATCCCGTTCCAAGGCATCCAATTGTTTTTCCAAGCAGGCCTCCCCTTCGCCGATCGGGACGCATTTCCCACCGTGTTCCGATGTGTAGACGGCGTCTTTCAAATGGACGTGTCCGATCCAAGAACGTACCTGCTCATACCCGTCGGGAAACGGGATCTTCCCCCCGTATCGCTCGTTTCCGGGGTCCCACAACACACGCAAAAACGGAGAATTCACCTTGGCTGCCAACAGTGCCACCTCGTCGGCATAACCGCCGTTGGTGGAAGGTTCGTTTTCCAACCAAAGCATCACGCCCGCTTGCTCAGCCAACCGGGCTGCCTGATGAAGATGCTCCGCAACCTCATCCATGTACAATTCCGGATTGCGTTCCCGCCAGAATGAAAAGATACGAACACCGGGCGCCTCGAAAAAACCGGCCACTTCCAGTGCCTGTTTCAACATGTCCATATGGTCGTTCACCGTGCCTTCGGATGCGAAAAAGGTGTCGCCGCGCTCCACCGGTCGGTTCGGGTCCAATGCGCATTTGAACACGGGGGAAGCCAGACCGGACACCTTTACCCCCCGCTCGGCCAATGTGGAACGAAGTTGACGCAACCGTTCCCGCTCCATGTCCATCACATTGGCCCGCCACACGGACCGAAGTTCCACATAAGGAAGTTCATGCTCTTCGACAAAAGCGAGTACTTCGTCCCAATTCTGGGACACTTCATCCGTCAACACACTGAGACGCGAAAGGAACGTCATCATACCCACCTTTCCAATCTTCCGGATCATCGGCTAACATGTATTTCAACAGGTGAACCCTGTTCCCTCCTCCTCCTGCAACGCATGCGCTGCAAGCTCACTTGCTGAAATGGGTGCAACAAATGGCCCGTCTCCACCGGGACGATGCCGATCAAGTACGCTTCACCCAGAGGAAATTGGCCACCGATGAGGTCGCTGTGCTTTCAGGATCCATGCTCGGTTGGTCTTGGAGAGTGTCTGATAAACACTGTCTTGCTTTCCCGGCTCGTTCCACCTGCGCCTTACCGGGAAGCAGAGAATGACTGCTCTGACCCGGAGCGCGGGACGCGGGCAAAGTGCGCTTCGCCAAAAGGGAGTGGCTCTCGGTTTCATTTCTGCGCTTTCCGGGTCTTCGCTCAGGCAGAGGTCTTCGCTCACCTGGGCAAGCATGGTTCCCTCATGAATGACAAAACATCCCCCTGTTCGGTCGTTCACCGCGGAAAACATCGCCCTTTCACAGGAATTCCCGGCACACCCGGGCGACCGTTACTTCGCCTGCTGTCTTTGGCCGGCGACCGCCTGAATCTTTTCGATCGCCTGTGCGATCGAAGCCAAATCTTGAGATGTCCCCATCAACACCGACTGGGGCAACCAAACCACTGTCTCGTCACAAGCACGTTCTGCCGACGGACATGAGGGGATATCCTCCCCTTTCACACCGAATTGTTCCCAAAGCGCCTGGCGCATCGCCCGGTTCCGGTGAAGGGGGATATACCCCGGTGCCGCCGGGATTCCTTCCGCCTGCATACATCGGATGAACATACTCTTGTCCATTCCCCCGAACGCCGCGGAGTCATAACGAAAGAGGTACAAGTGCCATGCATGGGACGTGACGCGTGAGTCGACAGCTAGCGGCTCCACCCCGTCAATATGCACCAACAAACCGGACAGTGCCGCCGCGTTCACCTGACGGCGGTACAACTGCTCCTCCGCCCGATCCAATTGACAAAGCAAAACGGCGGCCTGAAACTCGGTCATCCGTAAGTTCCAGCCGATGCTTTCATGTTGGTACCACAAACCGCCCGGCACGCGGCCGACATTGTGGATCGACCAGACGCGGACGGCGAGAGCGTCGTCGTTGGTCACCACGATTCCGCCTTCTCCAGCCGTCATGTTTTTGCTCGATTGAAAGCTGAACGTACCGAGGTGACCGATTGCACCGACCCTGCGGCCTTTCCACGCCGCCCCGTGTGCCTGAGCCGCGTCTTCGATCACGGTGAGGCCGTACCGCCCGGCAATCGCCATGATGGCATCCAAATCAGCCGGATGACCCGCCAAGTGTACCGGGATGACCGCCCGCGTCCGACTGTTCACCCGTTCTTCCACCGATGCCGGGTCGATCTGCATCGTTTGCGGATCGACATCGGCGAAGACCGGACGGGCCCCAACCGCCAAAACCGATGTGGCCGTTGCGATAAACGTGTACGACGGCACGATCACTTCGTCTCCCGGACCGATGCCCGCCGCGCGCAACGCCACCTCCAACGCCAATGTACCATTGACGACGCAAATGCCGTGTTTCGCATCCTGAAAAGCGGCGAACCGTTCCTGAAACCGTTTCACTTTGGAACCGTCCAGTGCTCCCCATTTTCCTGACCGCAACACTTCGATCAGGCTCCGCTCCTCTTCCGCCCCGAACACCGGCCACGCAGGAAACGGTTCCGTCCGTACCGGATCGCCTCCGTCAATCGCCAATCGGCTCATCCGGCGGCACCTCCCTGATGCCTTTGCTGCCGATAATGAGTGACGACTTTTTTCAATCCGCCGGCGATCGCATGCACATGCTCCTCCGTATATCCTTCGTTCCATGCCAACAGGATCATCCGCTCCGCCATCGCTTCGGCATGCGGACACAAACCGTCGGGGTAGACCACTCCCTCTTCCCGCGCTCCGACGAACGGATAACCGGACCTCCCGTACGTCCGGCGTTCCCGAATTGCCGGAACCTTGTACATCGGTTCCACATATCCGGCACGTGCCGGCAACCCTTCCTGCTGAAGGGCATAGGCCAGCTCCTTCGTGCTCACGCCGAGCGATTCGGTATCGACATGCATCGGATACAGCCAATAGCTCGCACGGTCACCCGGTCCGAGCCGGATCGGGCGCAATTCCGGTACATCCGACAATGCCAGCGTCAACTGACGGGCGCGCTCTTCCCGCCGACGTACCACATCGTCCAATTTTTTCAGTTGCGCCAGTCCAACAGCTCCCTGCAACTCCGTCATCCGGTAATTCGGTGACAAAAAGAGATGGGTGCGCAAATTTCCTTCCCTCGGCCACCCCTTATCTTGAAACAATCGAATCCGCCAAGCAAGCTCCTCATCCTTGGTGATGGTCATGCCGCCGTCACCGCAACTCATGTGTTTGGACTGTTGAAAACTGAAACAGCCAATATCCCCGATCGTGCCGACCAACCGTCCTTTGGATTCCGTCAAAAACGCTTGCGAACAGTCTTCGATCACCCGTAATCCGTAACGGCGGGCGATGTCCAGGATCGGGTCCGGATCGGCCGGTCGTCCGAACAGATGCACGAGAATGATCGCGCGAGTGCGCTCGGTGATGCACCGCTCCACAGAGACGGGATCAAGACACCAGGTCTCCGGGTCGATGTCGGCGAAGACGGGAATCGCATTTTGCATCAGGATCGGGATGATGGTGCCGAAATCGGTGATGGGAGTGGTGATGATTTCATCGCCGGGATCAGGGTTGATCGCACCGATGGCCAAATGGAGAGCCGCTGTCCCCGACGTGGATGCAGTCGCATGCGGCACCCCCCACCGCCGTGAAAACGCCTGCTCAAACGCTTTGACTTTGGTTCCTTCGTTCCTGCCCAGACGCCCCGAGCGGATCACCTCAGTCAACTCCGCCAGTTCTTCCTCACCAAACGTCCTGCCGCTCGCATCCGAAACCGTCGGCAGACTCCCCGGCTCGATCACCGGCGTGCCGCCGTCCTTCGCCAAACGCCCCTCCCAAGCTTCCACCATATCCCTCCTCAACCAAGTTGTATCTTACCTGTCTACAAATTTATCCAAACGCTCCCCGAGTGTCAATTGAATGTTCTGAAGTTTTCTGTGATTGACGAAGTAGGAATGTTATGATAATTTTCCCATAGATGGCCATATACATGCAGGAGACAAGTGAAGGGAGAGGATGGACCAAAAGGGGGTCAATATGGTTTCATCGTCCACCAGCCTCACTTTCCGGTCAACGCATGGTCGATATGAAACGAAGGAGTGATGAGGGTGAAATCCTGGGTATCCCGGATTGCGCTGTCCACAGTCCTCGTATTGTTGTTGGGCGCCCTCGCGGGCTGCGGCATCCCGAATAACGACGCTGCCAATCCGAAGAAGTCGGACGGTCCGATCACGCTGGAATTTTGGACGATTAATTTGAAAAAGGATTTCTCCGATTATATTCAAGGTCTGATCCGGTCATACGAAAAGGCCCATCCCAATGTGAAAATCAAATGGGTGGACGTCCCCGGACAGGAAGTGGACCGCAAACTGCTGGCCGCCCTTGCCGCGGGTGAAGCTCCTGACGTCGTCAATCTGGACAGCATGAACCTTCCCAAATTCGTTGACCAAGACGCCCTTGCCCCCATTGACAAACTGCTCCAACCGAACGACCTGAACGCCTATTTCGCCAACCTGCGACAAGGCCTCACCTTCAACGGAAAACTGATGGCCGTACCGTGGTATCACGCCGGTCCGTACATCGGCATGATCAACACCGCACTGTACAAAAAAGCCGGATTGGACCCGAATAAACCGCCCGCCAATCTGGATGAAGCACTCCAACACGGCAAACTGATTCACCAGAAACTCCCCAACGTATACGGCTCCAACACGTTCCCCAACATCATGCTCATGGTCGCTGAAGGATTGCCGATCCTGAGTCCCGACAAGAAAAAAGCCGTCTTCAATTCCCCGCAACACGTCCAATTCGTCCAAAAATTCGTCGATGCCTACAAAACCGGTGCCATCTCCAGCGGCGTGATCGGCAAGGAAGAGCGTTCCCTGCCGCAAAACCTGGATAACGAACAAATCGCCATCGCCACGATGCAGGGAGCCTTCAACCTGACAAAACTTGAGAAAAACGCACCCAACGTCTTTCAAAACATCAAAGTGACCCCGCCGATGAAAGGAAAAGCAGGCATTATCCCGCTCAAGGGTATTCAGACCCTCGTCGTGCCCAAAGCGAGCGCCCATCCGAAAGAAGCGGCCGATTTCGCCAAGTTTGTCACCAGTCCGGAGAATCAGTTGGCATTCTGCAAACTGGTCCCCATCTTCCCGTCAACCGAACAGACACTGAAAGATCCCTACTTTACCCAATTTGAAGTAAAGACCAAACAGGATGAAGCCCGAAAGATCATGGTTTCCTCCATGAAAGACGTCGTCAGCGATACCTTGGGCATCCAGAACGAACAAGAGTTGCGCGATGCATTTGATGAAGAGATGCGCGCAGTGTTGATGGGGAAAAAATCGGTCAAGCAAGGATTGGATGATGCCGTGAAGAAATGGAACGAAAGTTTGGCCCAGTCTCATTGATGTTTGGGTAGGTGAAAACCACAGGGCCGATCATCCAGGGACGCGTTTTCCCGCCTTCCGTTCCGCAACTGTGCCGATGCACCCCGACGGGAAAACCGTCCCTTGTTTCATCAACCGTTCCGGAACGTGTCTGGTGAAAACTGTCCACATGGCTTTCCCGGATTGCTCCACCTGCGCCCTGCAGGAAAACGGATGATGACCGCTTTGACCCCGGTCAGTGCAGGACGCGGGCAAAGACGCTTCGCTTTGAGGAAATTGCCCATGAACTCAAGCCTGCACTTCCCGGATTTACGCTCAGTCGGGGCTTAGGTCTGCTTGCCTGGGATAACACTGCTTCCTTACGGAATGATCAGGATCGCCCGATCGAAACAGGAGCGAGCGGAAAAGAGGCTCGCCCGAATCAATTGCTTGGACCAGACATACCCTTATCGACCGCTTTTCATCTTCGTACAAGGAGGCGATGTGATGTCGATGCCCATACCGACACAACCGGCCCCGCAGTCGCAAGCCCCCCTTCGCCGCCGCACCCGCCTTGGCCTCCGCCGTTTTTCCTGGGTGCCGTATCTGTTTTTGCTGCCGGGGGTGGCGTTTTTCGTTATCTTTGACTACATCCCGGCATTCAACGCTTTGTATCTCTCTTTCACAAAATACCACGTACTTTCTCCTCCAGAGTGGGTGGGGCTGGAGAACTATCACGACATGTTGAAAGATCCATCGTTCTGGAAGGCGCTGAAAAACTCGTTCGCCTACATGGTGATCATGGTTCCCATGTTGGTGGTGATCCCGCTGTTTCTCGCCATTCTGGTCAACCAAAAACTGAAAGGCATCCATCTATTCCGCGTCGCCTATTACTTGCCCGTCGTCACGTCTATGGTCACGGTCTCGATCGCGTGGAACTATCTTTATCACGAAAACGGTCTGCTCAATTATCTGCTGATCACGTTGGGCATTTTGACCAAACCGATCAGCTGGCTGTTGGACGTGGACACGGCCATTTTTGCCGTGGCCCTCGTGGAATCCTGGAAAGCGCTGGGGTTTTACATGATGATTTATCTTGCCGGGTTGCAATCCGTTCCGCAGGATCTGATCGAGGCGGCCCGGGTGGATGGTGCCAACCGCCTGCGCGTCATATGGCACGTCATCATCCCGATGTTGCGGCCGTTTGTCGCTTTGTGCGTGGTCATGGCCGGCAAGGGAGCAATAGAGGTATTCACCAGCGTATACATGCTGACCCAGGGCGGACCGCTGGACAGTACGACCAATTTGACCTACTACATTTACGATCTCGCCTTCCAAAAGCTGAACATGGGCTACGCCAGCGCGGTCGGCATGGTGCTGTGGGTGATTCTGTTGGTGTTGTCCATTTTGAATTACCGACTGTCTCACGGAGGTGACCGCCTGCAATGACCCACCAATCGATCCAAAGATGGAGCCGGTTGAAACGGATGGCGAAAACCACGGGGATGTATGTGTTGCTGACGGCGATCGCCTGTCTGTTCATCGGTCCGTTTATCCTGCTGGTCTCCACTGCCTTCAAATCGGACAGCCAGCCGGTGTTCAGCTTTCCGCCCCAGTGGCTTCCCGATCCGCCGGTATGGGACAATTTCCACCAGGCGTGGAACGATATCCCGTTCCCCCGTTACATGTTTAACTCATTTTTCCTGGTGGGCGTCATGGTACCGCTCCATCTCTTGCTCGCGTCCATCACTGCCTACCCGTTGGCGCGGATGCGTTTTTTCGGGCGAAACTTTATCTTTTACGGGATTATCGCCACGATGTTTATCCCGCCCGAAGTGATGTTGATTCCGCGTTTCCTCTTGGTTAAAACGTTGAACATGACCGACAGTTACTGGGGAATCATCATCCCCGGCCTGCTGGGGGGATTCGCCGTCTTTCTCATGAGACAGGCTTATCTCGCCATTCCCAGAGAGTTGGAGGAAGCGGCCATTATTGACGGATGCGGTCCTTTTCGCATGTGGTGGAGCATCATGTTACCGCTGACGGCTCCCACCACCGCCGCTCTTGGCGTCTTTTCGTTCATCTCGGTGTGGAATTCGTTTGTCTGGCCGCTGATCGTACTGAAATCACCCGAGCTTTATCCTTTGTCACTCGGCTTGGCCTACTTGGCAGGCACCTTCGGATTTGATGTCAAATCGTTGGCCGCCGGTGCCGTGATCTCGGCAACACCGATCATCATCTTTTTCTTGCTGATGCAACGGTATTTCGTCTACGGGATGCAGGGTGCAGTGAAAAAATAGGAAGGTTGCAGAAATGACGCTACCTGAATCCTGTCCAATACCTGATGATAAAGTTGGCTACTTTCAGAGAAATCCGCTCACAGCAATTCACCCACCCTGTTTTGAGTCGGGTGGGTGAAATCAACCATCTGTGACTTGCCCAACAAGGCTGAAGTACCACAGACACTTCCTTCGGTCGCCGTGGGCTCCTCGCTTCATCCGGCGTGGTATCCCACTTCCATCCACGACGGCTTCGTCCAAGCCTGGGTGATTTTCATTTCACGAGTTTTTGCTCGCATATCAGTTTTCAATGTTTTCGTATCTCCACTTGATTACACCAAATGAGATCATGCTGTGCGAATCGCAGATGCGCATGTTGTTGGTCATGGAAAAAGGCCACGAAGAAGAAGTGAAGCGCGTGTTCGACCATTCTGTCGGACCAGCAAGAGGGACAAGGCCCTCCCGCGTCCGACGCTCGCTTTCACCCCAACCCTGATCTCGCTTGCTCTTTACAGAAACTGCCGCCTAAAAGCCCACGGCGACCATAGGAAGTACTCTTGGGGTATTTTAATCGTGGGATGAAAGGCGGGGTTGCTGGAATCCCCCTTGTGGGGATGGCAAGAGCAACTTGTCAATAGTATAATCGAACGTATGAGCGGTGCTCATCCCACTGGTTATGGGTTTCGTTCCTTGAAAACGTTATGGTATGGGGTTCCAGCGGCGAACCAGTCTCTCCCGCTGGGTAAAACCATAAGAGTGAAAAAAGGAACTGGGACACTGGTAATACCACGGGCACTTCCGTTGGTCGCAGGTGTCCCGCCCATGCGGGTACATACAGCCCAGCTGTAGAACTGCATGGGATGGGCTGATGAGACAGCCCCGAACTTGGGAGTTGTCCGAAACAGAAATGGACTGAGGACGTGAACTACCCAAGAATCCCACGGCGACCATAGGGAGTGCCTGTGGTACTTCAGTGTGGAGTCTCAAATCTTCCACTCATGCAGTTCCAAATGCCGGACGCCATGGACCACGTACGGGTCGCGTTCCGCCATCTCTCTCGCTTCCTCCAGCGAATCGGCGATGTAGACCACCATGCCTCCCGAACCGTCCGCAAACGGCCCTTTGACAAAAATCTTTCCCTGTTCAGCCAACTGATTCAGATACGCCAGGTGATCCGGCCGATACTTCTGATTCAGCTCCGGTTTCTTCATGTGCAAAATGGCCGCAAAATATGCCATCGCGATCGATCTCCCTTTCTTTTTACATCCATTTTACCATTTCAACCGGATTACCGGATGATCGTTCCAAGTGTGGAGTACCACCTCTTGTCTCCGCAAGCTCCAGCTCAAATCACTCGCAGGTACTGGCTTTTTCCCGTAAGTGTTTCTCGAATGCGTCTGGTCATCCCGTAAAGAGGCAATGTTTTCCCAGGCGAGCATCTTGCCAAGCCCGGCCGAGCGAAGGCCCGGAAAGCGCAGGAATGAAATCGCGAACAGTTTCCTCTAAGCGAAGGGTACTTTGCCCGCGTCCTGCGCTCCGGTTCTGAAGCGGCCATATCTGTTTCCGGGGTGTGAGCCGGGAAAACAATCGGTCAATATCCACCAAACACGACCGAGCCAATTTTCGAAGTGAAGACAAAAATCTCAGCCGCAGGACTTCGCCGGCAACAGGTTCAAACCGCCTTCCGTGCTTGACAGCCAGAAGTTTTCATCCATCGATATGTTCTTTCTTTTCCCCTCCCAGTTGCAAAACGTCCTTGTACCGTTGATAGACAAACGAGACGGCCAACAGAATCAGCCCCAGTCCGATGAAGGCGAAAATGCGATACAACGTATCGAGGAAGGACAAATCCAGAATGAAAATCTTCAGGATCGTGATGCCGAACAACACGATCGACGTGATCCGAACCGCCTGAACCCGGCGAATGATCCCGATCACCATCAGCGCGATCGAGTAAAGCAGCCATACGCCGGAAAGAGAGAGTTGTTGCAGGTTTTCATAGAGATGAATGGCGTCGGTATCGGATGAATCGGCCGAGACAATCAACCGGTCGAATCCATCCATCGTTTCACTGGACAACAGTTCCCAAATCAACAGGAAAATCGCCGCATGCACCGTCAAAGGTATCCAACGCGCTACTGATGCGATACCGGGAGCGGTCCGCAACCACCGTCCCAACAGCCAGCCGCCGACGGCCAAACAGACAAATACCGCAAACCGAATATTGAATACCGGAACAAACGTATCCAAGTCAGGATACGATCCCCCTGTCAACATCGCCATCAAAACGGCCAGCACATACGCACCTGCTCCCGCCCAAACCGGTACCGCCAACCGGAACCGGGAGCCGATCCGGACCATCGCCAGCGCGTAGAGGAGCCAAGCGATCACAGTCCATAACGGTTGGTTTCCTGCCCATGTGTCATTCGTCACTTTTACAAGATAATCCGACCAAACATCTGCCTGAAACCAGCTCCAGTAGAACAGCGTGAACGCTCCCACCCCGTGCCACGCACGGGACAACACCGTTCCCGCTTTTCCCGGTAAATGGCGGGCCCACCAGCCTCCGATCGCAAGGGCCGCCGCCAATACCCCTGAATGCAACGTTTGCTGGTTCAACAGCGGCCATAACTGGGTACTATCGAGGGAATCACTCCGATCGACCCACATCAGAAATGCCAAGAAGGCCAGTCCGCTTGCGGCAACCCAGTCCATGCGCGACTGCCGTACTGCTCCCATCCGGGACACTGCGGCCGCTTCGATCGCCCAGATGATGCCCAGCGTCGCACCGGAGAAAAACATCGCCGTCGCCACAGCCGCATAGGTAAATGCCGACATCCGGTACTGAACCGCTTCGGCAATCCGCCATCCCCGTTTGGCAGCAATGTGCGACAGCCAGAAATACAACACACCTGCCGACAACAACAGCAGGCCGCCCCATATTTCGTAGTCCCGATAGGACGCCGCATAGGACAGGCTCAGGAACAATCCCGTATTCACCCCGGCGACGATACGCCCCACCATCTGCGCCGATTCGGACAGATGTGGGCCGCGATGGGCGCGGATGGTGTCGAACCAGGTAAACAACGCCCAATACAAGGTGAGGAACAGGATTTCCATCCACCACTGATCATGACGGGAAAGGAATGCGAACCACACGACATACAGGAGATAGGTGGCACCTGCGGTCATCGGCAACAACCATGGCAGCCACGCCGTTTTTCTCCGGATTACCCACAGCAATCCAGCTGACAACAGGGCGATATAGCCCAGCAATCCCATATCATTGGTATTCCCGGAGCTGAGCAGGAAGGGGGTCAGATAACCGCCGGCCCAACCCAGCACTGAAATGGCAAGCGAATCATAACGGATCGCCACCAAAAAAGAAATGACCGTCATGATCGACATCAGCAACAGCGCCACGGGTTGCGGTACCAGGTGATAAAAATTGAACGACGCATACACCGTCAAGTAACCGATGGCCACTCCTGCTCCGAACAATCCCTGCGCGAAAATGGGCAGCCCCTTGTTGTGCCATCGCGAACCCAATCCCAGCAATGCGGCGGTCACCAACACACCGATCCCCACGCGGGTCGTCTCATTCAGCCACTGGTGATCAAACGCATATTTGAGGAAAAAGCCCAATCCGATCATCAGTGCAATGGCACCGACCCGGTTCAGCCATTTCCCTCCGATCAGCAATTCCCACTCCGCACGTGTGCGCGACGGTTTGGCCGGGCGGGAAGGAGCGGGAGAGTCTCCGGCAACTCCGGGCGAAGCAGGAGCAGGAGTCGGTCGGGAGTGTGTGGGCGGTACCGTAACTGACGGGTCCCAAACCCGGCTCGGGGATTGAGGGACATCGGCAGGTGATGGTTGAGGTTCCGTTGCTTGTGCAGCTTCATGGCCAGGTTGCGACACCGCACGCAACCGATGCTCCAACTCCGCCATGCGCGACTGCAGCATTCGGACTTGTTTCCATAAACGAACCACCGCGAAAATCATGACAAAAAAAACGATGACCAGACCCAATAACGATAAAACAAGCAATCCGATCAGAAACTCTTTCAAAGCCTGCTTGCCCTCCATTCCCAGTTCTTTTCCTTTGGCCTTTTCATATTATGATGAAATTCTTCTATTTTCAACCACTTCCGACATATTTGTCGTTCCCGGTACAAAGGTTTTTGACTTGACAAACTTTTCTTTCAAGTGTTATTTTTTCATTACACTCCGGTTTCCATGAATTAACACAAAGGAGGAGATGACCACGAAACGGGTTCGATATGCTCTGGCCGGATGCGGCTCCGTTTCCCAATTTCACGTGCAGGCAATCCAATCCATTCCGCAGGCGGAACTGGTCGCCGTGTTCAACCGGACACCGGAGAAGGCCCGATCTGTCAGTAAACGGACGGGTGCGGCTTGGCATGCCGATTACCGGGAAATGCTGTCCCGTCCGGATGTGGATGCGGTGATTCTCTGCACCGCCAGCGGTATGCATGCACCGATGGCTATGGAGGCGATCGAGGCAGGCAAACACGTCGTTGTTGAAAAACCGCTCGCACTCACGTTGGAAGATGCCCGCGATGTGATCCGCTCGGCCAAGGAAAAAGGGATCACATTATCTGTCATTTCCCAGCGTCGTTTTGAACCGGCTCACCAAGTCATCAAAAAGATGATCGACCATGGTGAGTTCGGCAAGATCCTGAGCGGTGAGATACATGTCCGGTTTCACCGGACACCGCATTACTATGCCTCAGCCGATTGGCGGGGCACACCCGAGATGGACGGCGGAGTTCTGATGAACCAGGCGATTCATTCGATCGATCTGTTGTGCTGGTTGTTGGGACCGGTACAATCGGTTTCCGGGGTTGTGCACACGCGTGTACACGCGATCCGTGCCGAAGACACGGCTGTGGGGTGGGTTCAATTTATGGATGGTGCAGTCGGATTGATTCATGGCTCCACCGCCATGTATCCCGGATTCGCCCCGGAACTCCATATCTACGGGGAACGCGGGGCAGTCCGCATCGTGGGTACCGACATCGTCACCTGGACGTTTGAGGGAAATCAACCGCCCAAACCCGATCTCGCCACAGCCGACGGCTCGAGCGGAGCAAGCGACCCCCTGGCGATCGGTGCCTACTATCATGAACAACAGCTGCGGGATATCACGGAAGCCATATTGCATGAAAGAGACCCGCTCATCACCGGAGAAGACGGTTTCCGCGCCCTGCAGGTCGTTCTGGGCATCTATGAATCGGCGAAAACAGGCCGGACGGTTGTTTTTTCACCCGAACCGGTGACAGGATAAAGAGAAACGGGATGCTGAGGGGGACCCATCCGAATCCGGCAGAAGGAGTGTGTAAAGGATGTTGAAACCCTATTACATCCGCGACATTTTGGGAGATTACGCCGGAGAACTGCGGGAAAGCCAGTTCCGTGCCGACGGCGTTCGCCATGTGGACACGCCCGGCATGATTCAAGCATTGCGGGAACTCAACGTCAATACGTACCTCTATTTGATTTGGCACGAAAAAACAGACTGGGACGACTTGCGCGAAGAATTCCTGCCGGCAGCCAAACAAGCGGGTATCGACGTGTGGGTGTATCTGGTTCCCCCCAGCGAATCCACCACCAAACGATCAGAACCTTACGGTACGGATTACATCGCTTGGGCGGAAGCAATCGGTCGTCTCTCCCGACAATACGACAATCTGAAAGCATGGGCGATTGACGATTTCAGCCACAATCTCGATTTTTACACTCCCGAATACGTGCAAAAAATGCAAAACGCCGCACGTGCACAAAACCCGTACCTGCAATTCCTGCCCCAGATGTATTTCCCCGACATCACACCGCAGTTTGTTGATCAGTATGCATCTTGTATTGACGGGATCATCATGGCCTACCGGGATGATCCCTACCGTAACACGCAACGAACAGACACCCTGGAGGACCAGTTGGATCATCTAAGTCGTTTGCTGAAACCCTATCAGCTGCCGTATGTATTGATGGTGTATGCCAGCAAGTTGTCCGCTACACCGGCCAACCCCACACCGCGCTATGTAGAGAAAGTGGTGCGCACCGGATTGCATATGATGACACAGGACCGCGTCCAGGGAGTCGTCACGTATGTATTGAAAAAGGAGTTTGAACCGGAATCGTCCGATGATGTCGCTCCTTCCGGCAAGGGGTATTTCAGCTTCTTCGTTCCCGCGGGAGCACCCACGCGTGCCGGGGATCACGCAGAAATCCAGCAAGTGATCCATCCCTCCCCTGCCACCGATCAGAAACTGACATTCTACCACTATGACACCTACAGCAACCTGCTGGGCGCCGGCTATCACTACAAACAAGTATTGATCGATACCCAGGTGGTGTGGGAACAAGATGTGGCCACGGACAGCGCCGAAACATGGAAAGAGGAGACGTTGGAC
This sequence comes from Polycladomyces zharkentensis, assembly GCF_016938855.1. NCBI lineage: Bacteria > Bacillati > Bacillota > Bacilli > Caryophanales > Thermoactinomycetaceae > Polycladomyces > Polycladomyces zharkentensis. The sequence continues at coordinate 445,355 of NZ_JAFHAP010000004.1, forward strand.
CTCACTCCTTACCTGAAAGGAAAACAGGTGGCAACCCTGACATTCCGGCTTTACGACAAACGCGGCGTGCCCAATTTCTGGGTCAACATCGGATTTGATCGGATTCGCCCCGTCGGATTTACGCTGGAAGATCCCGATTTTGAGGAAGGTTACGGTTGGACCGTCCGAACCAGCACCCGAAGCATGATTGCGGAAAATCTCATATTCAATGCCCAGCGGCAGGCCGACACGTTCGCCGCCGTGCAGACAGCCTATCTATTCTATGATTTGTATGCTTCGGCCGTCCGTTCGATTGACTCTTCGGTATGGGAACATATCCGATGTTTGATCGAGATGGCGGATTGCGCGTGGCACGGGCGGGATGAGGAGGCACGCAGGTGGTTGGAAGCATGGTTGTTCGCCTTGTCCCACAGCAGCGCCTGGTCGGAACACCATATTGAACACTTCCGCGCCAAAGGAGACAAATTGCGCCGGCTGCTGCTCAAAGCGAAAAGAAGAGAAACGGACCGCCATCTCTCCTCATTGCCAACATAGTATCGTCTTAAAGGCCAGATGCAGGAATTGGACAACCATCTGCAGGATTGATTGTTGAAAAACCGTTGTCAACAGCAAAAGCCGTCTCCAGCCATGCGACTCTGTATGAACGGATACGGAGCAAAGGCGGGAGGCGGCTGTTCGCGTCATCAGTCTCGACTTTTGCGGGGAGCGATGCATATGAAAATGGGCGTGATCGGATACGGCCGTCGTATTCGCAACATGTTGGCGGAAATCCGGAAAGTGGACCCCGATTGCCGTGTCGTTGCGATCACCGACGTACGCAATGACGAAATCCTAGCGGCCGACCCATCTCTGAAAGATGTTGCCTTTTACGAGGATTACCGTCTGATGCTGACCGAGAACAGATTGGACGGTCTTTTGATCGGTACCCGATGTTCCATGCACGCTGCCATTGCGGCGGATGTGTTGCCTTACGGCATCCCGCTTTTTCTGGAGAAACCGGTCGCCACCCGCATGGAGGACCTCATCCGGCTGAAAAGTGTGGCCGACTCGACGAATACACCGGTGGTCGTCTCCTTTCCGCTCAGGACGGCCCCCATCGTGCAACTGGCCAAGGAAATCGTGGATTCGGGCAGGATCGGCACAGTTGAACACGTGCAAGCGATCAACAATGTACCCTACGGTGGCGTCTACTACCATCACTGGTACCGGGACGAGAACGAGACGGGCGGCCTTTTCCTGCAAAAGGCAACACACGATTTCGACTACATTCAGTATTTGCTGGGGGATCGAAAGCCTGTGCGCATCTGTGCGGTAACCTCCAAACAAATCTTCAAGGGGAACAAACCGGCCGGACTCAAATGCCGGGACTGCGACGAACGGGACACCTGCCCGGAAAGCATGTATCGGGTCGAACGGGCTGCTCACGAGACACCGGCCGGGGAATACTGCTGCTTTGCCGTGGATACGGGCAACGAAGATTCCGGCAGTGCGATTATCCAATATGATACCGGCATGCATGTCTCCTATTCGCAAAACTTTGTTGTCCGTCACCGTGCGGGAACGCGTTCCTGCCGGCTGATCGGATTCCGCGGCACGCTGGAATTCGATTTCTATACCAACCGCATCACCGTTCATTTGCATCACAGCAAACGCGTGGAAACGCATCAGATCGGGGACGATGGCGAACATTTCGGCGGAGACGCCGTACTGGCCCGTAACTTTGTCGAGGTGATGAAGGGAACGGCCGCCTCCCTGTCGCCCCTGCAGGCCGGGATGGACAGTGCCCTGCTTTGCCTGAAAGCGCGGGAGTCTGCGCGCACCCACACGTTCCAGGAAGTGAAATGGGATTGAACCGGGTCAGAGATGATTCGGGAAATGTCGTAGCACAAAACATTTGACGTTAAGCCCAAATGTTCAATGAGTCAGTTTACGTGGACATGGACGCTTTACATTCGACTTTCCATACTATCGTGAGGTGTTGGGCGATGTCATCAAATCTCTCTGTACACATTGATCAATGCAGGATTATCCCACAGAAGGCACAAAAGCTGATTGATTTCAAACAGCAGCCATCCGCCAAATGAATAAGCGATTCCCAGATAAGGTATTTTCGGTACTTATTTTTGATAAAAAAGTAGGTTCGTGTTGCGATATCGAGCTGGATGAAGCAGTAGATTGGCAGTCTCCCTTGAAAAATAGATTTACAAACTCCTCGAGACAAAAGCAGGAAATAGCCCGAATACAAAACCCAGCGGTTTTTCCGCTGGGTTTTTCAAAGCGGCAAGGTTGGCATGGTCACCTATCTTGGTTAGTTTGAGCTTTTTTCTAATCGACTATCCAGCTAACACAAAGCAAGGTTTATCGTTTTTCATCGTTAATTGGAACCTTTGAGGTTCTTTAACAAACTGACTTAATAAGTGATATGCTTCATCAACAGACAGTTCTTTCGGCAAAAAAATTCCCTCAAATTTTGCTTTGGATATATTCGCCTCAAATGAAAAATCAAATTCATCATCATAAAGATAACTCATTGCAATTTTTCCCTTCCACGAAATCGAAAACTCATCATGTGAAATTTGCCGATAAAAGTGAATATGATGGTCAGCTGCTGAATCGTGCCCTAACAAATAAATATGAAATGCAGGCTCCTCTGGGTTGTAAGTTTCTAATGGATCAACGATGATCTTCTTACCTACTAATCTATTGAAGTCTAGTTTATCCTCTTTTGTCCCGATCAAAAATCCTTTTTCCTCTTCCCAGTAAGTGGAGGAAAGAATACAACTATGATAGTTTCCCCAAGTGATTTTTGATTTCCAATCAATTAATTTCCAATTACTTTCATCTCCCTCTTCTTCCTCTTCAGCGTCTCCTTTAAAGTAATCCTCGTCTCCTTCATAGTAATCCTCAGTCTCCAAATGAAAATCAAACCAAACACCACTTTCCGGTTCAATTCGTCCACTCCAAACAAATTCTGTAATCTTATGTCCTTCAGGCCAAGGATTATCCTTGAAAATAATGATGTCTTTTATTTCTCTACCCACCTTCACTACTCCCTCATCAAATAGATATCGATTGGAATCTTTTTATTCAAATCCTCTTTCGTCCACTCCATTAATCCTCGCCCATATCGAGACTTGAACAATATCTCCCAATCAGTCAAATCTCTCCAAACCTTCTCGCTTTTTTGGGGATCATAGCGATAGGCACTCAAACCAAATAGATTGTATATTGATTCCTCAAAGATGATTAAGTCCTGTTTAATGCTCTCCGTGTTTCTTGGAGTATATGACCCTTCATTCGCGTGGTCAAATAAACGAGTCCAATCCTCATCATCGTCTGTTCGAAATGTACGTACCAACCTTTTTACTTCTTGGGTAAGCTCATCAGTATCATCCGTACCCATAGATAATAGCAATACCCAACAAGGATCGCATTGAAATGTTCCTGTTGGATATCTCTTTATAAAGGAAAGCCAAGCGTCGTAGTACTCCATAAAGAAATCAGGCAGGCGCTTGAGAAACATCTCTCTTCGTTCGACTGTACGGCGAATTCCAACCTCTGCCTTTACTTCCAGGTATGGAAATACCTTTCTTCTCTCCGATTCTTCTTTCTTGTATTCAAAATGATATTCTTCCAACTTGATATCAGTCTCATCAAACAAACTCATCCACACGGCTGGGATAATGTTTGTGGCTTCCAAAACAAATTTCCCGTTAGAATCTGCTAATTCGATTTGCTCTCCCATATCTAGTTCTCCTTTCTAGAAAGGATAACGCTAATTTTCCTTGAGTTTACGCCAATCACCTGTTCTAATTACCCAAAAAATCCACCAATCACAGAAACAAATAGTGAGAAGAGACACGATCGCATATCTTTCCAAAAGACCACCTATGTTCCACTGCGGCTATTGTTAAAATAAGGACAATCGCATAAAAAAGACGTAATTTGCTTTGATCTTGAAACATTTCATCACCTCTGAATAACAAACGCAGAAAGAAAAGAGTGAAGACCCGTCCAAAGTCTGTGACGAGTCTCCCATACACATAAACAGACTAATATCAGTATAGATCAGAAAATTCGTTCCAACAATGCCTGTTTCACCTGATCTTTTAAATGTACCTATTTGCAGGTATGCTAACCATAGAAAAATCCCAAGAGAAGCATACAAGGAGCCGAAGATATGGATTGGGCAACGATCATTGTGGCCTTATTTTTTGGGTGGCTGTTTATTGGCGTAGGATTTGTAATTGTATTTTTGATATTCTCCACTAGAGAACGTCTTCGTCGAATTGGTTTACGGATTTTGAAAGTACACACCATCATTACGGGCATTTTCGCTACATTGGTATTGATGGATGCTTCCGGGAATAAGCAGGAATTCAACTCAAGTGTTATAGGTGTGGCGGTTCTTTTTGTCGCCCCTTTTCTATTTACGGCCTTTCCTTGGTTGATTTCAGGGGAACATACTGACTCTTATATAACCCCGAAAGAACGAAATCCACAGGCGGAGACTTTCGCAAAGAAAGTTTTGCTTATTTATAGTGCCGTTCTTACCCTTGCTTGGGCTTTTGTTCATATCCTTTGAAAACGAAATCTAAAGCCGATTTCCGTTTTCACTTTTTGGGAAATCGTTTTTTGCCAGCAGAAAAGGGGGGCACTTTATTATTATTGAGAGGGGTCCTGAAAGCTCATACAGGCCCCTGTGATGGGCTTTCTAAACAGCACCAAACAGAACGTCGCCTACCATCCCTTATGCCCCGTCACCCTGCCACCTTTTCAGCGCATCACCCGCCTGCCGCCGGATCGGGTCCAGACGGGAAGCCAGCCATTCCTCGGCATCCTGCCGGCGGTAAAAAGAGGTGAAAACAGGCAGCGCCTCCTGTTCCCACTCATCGGCCATTCGCAACGCTTCTTTCACGTATCCGCACACGATGGCCGTTTCCGTGCGCGTACTCCATCCCCTGTCGATCCGGTATCCATGCTCCAATGCGTGCCGGGTCCACAACTGCAAATGACGCAGTTTGGCCATCAATCGGTACATTTCCGCTTCCCGCCGTCGGCGTACGGCTTGACTGACCAAAACCTCCATCGCTTCCGGATCATCGTACAGTCCGTTGGCATAATGGCCTGGATTGATGCGGTGAAAGGGGATGGTCGTCGCCGTCCCGAACAGCCGGCGGCTGACGAAATCGTCCACTTTCGTCAACTCCGGTGGTTGTCCCGTCCAGAAACATTCGGCCGCCAACAGCGCTCCGTACCAGATCACCGGAAATGGTTCGGTGGGGGGATGGACACTTGTATACCGGGCCCATGCTGTCCCCACCGCCCCTTCCCACGACCCGCGTGCCAGGCGTCGTGCCCAATCCGCCAGGTTGTCCGCCCGCGACCGGTAGTTGGGCAAATGGAAGGCATGTTCGTCCGCCCCCTGGATGCAACCCGCACCGAACAGATGAAACCCGAATGTCCGATACCGCTCGACATGCCGGTCAATCTGACGATGAATGCGGTCACCGGTATAATAACACCAAACCATCAAGCAAATGTCCCTGGACAATTGATCCAGTGACCGGTCGGACATGCCCCGTAACATATCGTCCCAGATAACCGGGATTTTCCCGTGGCGACGCACCAGCTCCGCCATCCGGTTGACATGATGCACGTAATTGGTTTCGCGGCCGCTCTCCCCCCACCGTTCGCGACACCGGGGACACGCGTGCAAATGGAAGGTTTCATCCGCTCCGAGGTGAATATGGCGGGATCGCGGGTGAGCCGCCGCCATCTGTTCAACCAGCTTTGCCACATAAGCGACGGCTTCGGGATGAGAGGGGCAGAGATCCCCGATCTGATCCGGCAACTCGCGAAATCGCGCCCACCGGTCATGTCGCAAAATGTAGTGCAGGTGACCAAACGTTTGCTGCAACGGCATCACTTCGACGAAGTGATCGTGGGCGACTTGCTGCAGCCGTTCCAACTCGGTCAACGTCAACGCGTGAGGGTGCCGCCACCCTTCATCCCCCCAGGGAACGCGGTCCTCATACTCCACCAGCAACAGATTGATCTTGTAACGGGACAGTTCGATGATTGTTTCTTCCAAATATGCCATCGTCGGCACTCCGGCCTTGAAATCCAGGTGAATGCCGCGCAGGGAAACACACGGCTCGTCCTGAATCAAACATGCGGGAAACCCGTCGTCCTCCTCCCGTAACTGTTGCAGGGTGAGCCAACCATAGTACAACCCCCGGGCGGTGGGAGCGATCAGGCGAATTCCACCTTTATCCACCGACAAGGCGTACCCATCCGGATGGCGGGGGCGCTCCTCTTCCGTGATGGGTTCGGGATTTCCCCACACCAGGGAAAAACCGGGTACAGCCTCCACCCGCACAGTGTCGGAGAGACCGCGCACCTTGCGCATCAGCCGCTCTTCACAGGCGGTATCCAGCGAAACCGCGGGTGGTTGGGAAGCGTCGGGCACAAACTTTCCCGCCCGCAAACGGATTCGTTTGGGTTCGGGCAGTAACCGCAATGTTTTCATCCGCTATCGCCCCTCACTCGTACATGCGCGTCTCCCGCCCGAATCGTTCCCCTTACTTCGTAAAAGTCAAAACCGTCCATTCGTTTCAATCGAACGCGATCCGTCGTCAAACCGGAGAATGACAAGGGTGGAATCTCGCGTTCCCGACCGCCCGGAGCCAGAATCAGCAGGGTGGCATCCGGTACTTCACGAGGTGACCGGACGTGAATTTCCCATCCGCCTGTCCCGATTTTGCGGCAAACCAAATCAACCTGACGACGGAGACGTTCCCAACGATCGATCTCCTCTGCCGTCCACCACGCCAGCCCCCATTCTCTCCCCACCTCGGTCAGTGCGATCACTGCCCGTGCCACCTCCGGCTTTGTGTGAATGTGATGAGGATGAAACAAAAAGTGGGCGACGCCGTGGTGTTGCACGCATCGGTCCAACAAGGGACGACACACCTCAAAAGGTACAGTCCACACGAGGTCCTGCGTCAGCAAAGGAATTTCCAACACCGCCATACGGCGCATTCCGTCTCCGGTATCCTCGATGGGGAACCACGGATGGCAACTGCCGAACAAAAACCCGATATCTCCCTGTTTGGTCGGCCCTTTGGTCTGATCCACCCGAATACCCCTTCGTTCACACCACCGGTAAAATTCGGTTTCCCCTTCCCAACGCAAATAATGGTTTTTGTTGGTGACAATCGGCACACCCGAACGCTCCTGCAACCAACGCCATTGAAAATCGAAATCATCCTCCCCCCAACGGGAGCGTGCATCATCTTTCATCGCATTGTAATGGAGGGCAAGCTCGTGGCCCTGCGAACGGATGGCCGTGTAGGTCGCCGAACGGTAACCGCCCGGATACATCACGCACCATGTTGCCTTCACGTCAGCTTGGTCGAGCACCCGCAACGTCGTCATCGCCGCTTCGTCCTCGTTCAAATCCGAATCCAGCGACAGGTGACCCACCGCAGATAAACCGCCCGGCCAATACCACAACATGGGCAGTGGCACACCCTGACGTTCCGCTCCCCACAAGATGAAGCGGACCAACAGCTTCCGCCATTCATCCGCCACCGGCACTTGGAAAAACGGCGCTCCCCGGTCGAACGGTTGCCGGTCTCGTTCCCAATCCAGCACCAATCCGTCTTCCGCTTTGAGAATCCCGTCGTCAATCGGTGCGGTGCCATCGGGGGCAGGAGCTCCGTCCCGCTCGACCGGTATCCCTTGTTGAATACGGACGATCGTGGTGGCCACATCCGGTGCGATTGCCACAGCAATGCCATCACCCGCTTGCCGCACAGCGATCCCGTCTCCCACATTCGCTCCTTCCCGAGAGACGATCGCGCCCAGCGACATGGCGGTGATCGCCTTCATCCCAGTGATGGCGAAGGCATGAAGCGGCACATGACATTCCCGGGTGACCGGATGATCCGGAGCTCCCGTCCACCACCCTTCCTCTTCAAACGATCCCGTGTACCGAACGCCCAACACCTTGTCCAAGCCCGTGCCGTCCCCGATCTGAATCAGCGTGCCGCCGGTCTGAACAAACCGTTCCAATTCCTCACATTCGGCCCTGGAACCCATCGGCCTGCCGATCGACAGCAGCACAGCCGGTCCATCCCGCATCGCTCCCGCCACCGTTTCATGACGGGCAAAGGGTAATCCGGCATGAGACAGGATTTCTTCCAGATAAACAGAATACGACGACGCCCTTCCTCTGTCATGTACAAGCAGCCCGATCATCTGGCATTGGCCCTCTTTGCGGAGACTTGGTCAATGATTTCGCGCAATGCCTTGATATCCGCTTTGGCGCGTTCCACATCGGGCAGCGGCGCATGCGATTCAATCGACAGGTATCCCGTATAGCCGATCTCCATCAAACCCTCCACCACCGGACGGTGGTCCACATCTCCCTCTCCCAACAACCGCTGTTGGAAATGTTCCATTCCGTGACGAGTCAGGTTTTGAAATCCGCCGGCAACGTCCGAAGAGGGTACCCGCGCCACATCTTTGACATGAACATGAAACAGATGATCTTTCAACTGGTGAATCGATGCTTTTCCAAAATCCGTATCGGTAATCGCCATATTCCCCGCGTCATGAATCAATCCGACATTGTCCCGGTCCACCAAGCGAAGGAAACGCAGCGCATCGTTAACCGTTTCCACCAGTGAACCGTTATGAATTTCGATCATCAGTTTGCATCCGTACATTGCGGCGCGATCGGCGCACTTACGGATCCATTCCGCCCCTTTGAGAAAATGGTACTCGTGTGCGCGAAATGCGTGCGGACCGCCGCATCCCACACGGATAAGCGGACATTCCAACTCGGCGGCGTGTTCCAAAAAACGCTCCAATCGTTCCACGTCCCGTTGGCAATCCGCATCGTTGTCGGTCGAAAACCGGCCAATATACGTGCCGATTCCGATCACAGGCAGTCCGTATTCTTTTGACAATGCCTTGATCTCCTCCACCCTCAGAGCGGAAGTCTCCTCCGACAAATGCGGTTCTCTTCCGTACAGCTCCACCCCGTCAACGCCCAGGTCTGCACAGATGCGAAATGTCTGATGAATACTCCGGTCTTTAAACAACACCGTAAATACGGAGATCTTCACGATCCTGCCTCCTCTTTTCGCTCGTTCCGCAAACCGGGGAGCGCGGCAATTCCCCGTTTGATCCGTTCCTCCACTTCACGGGAAAACGGAGCGGGCAAACCGAAATACAAATACGATTCCTCCACTTCGTATCCGCCTTCATCCACGTAACGCGCCGGACAAAGATACCCCAGACATCCGTTCACATAACCGACGGGGATGATGCGGTGCCGGGGAAAGCGCCTTCTCAGCCACAGTCCATATTCCACCGCCATTTCCGCACTGAACCCGTACAGAACGACCCGCTCGCTGATCTGCAACCGCCCGAGACGCAATTCCGGCCTCCACCCCGTCTTTTTCCGGGCCAACTCCCGCCATGCGGGGTACAGTCGGCTTGCTTCGATATCGGGCAGGAGAGGACGTGGAGCAACTGTTTGCAAGGGCAGTTCCACCTTATGAGAATCGATTGCAAGATGCGGAACCTCGGTCTCCATTTCTGTCAGCAGGCGCACCACTTCCCGACCCAACAAACGCCCCAACCGCTCCACTTCTGCCGGACCCCCGCGGTAGAAAGCACCACGCTCATCCACCAGGCGTGGTCGGATGTCCCCACAGCATCCCTGTAAAAACATCGCCTTGGCACCCGGGATGGCAGTCTCAATCCAACGACGTGCCGCCCCGGGGTAGTCGGCGGTAAAATGATATCCGCCTGCTGCCGTCGGATGACAAGTGTAATGAAACCAAAACGACTTCCAAGTTCCGTCGAGACGGCGAAAACCGACTACCGTGACGCAGTCGTCGCGCGGACCGCTCTCCTCCGGTTTCATCACGACCCGACCGTCTTCCCGCCGGCGCCGGTTGACGCCGAAGGAACACCACCCTTGCGCAGAAAACAGCCTGACGTCTTCCAAATCGGCGGCGGCCTGATCCGCCAACCGGAGAACCGTCTGTCTCAACCGGTCCAGATACTGATCGGACGGTTTCCCCAACAGCGGGTGCATCCCCTTTGCCGTTTGCGGACCGCCATGTGTATGTGACGCGGCGAACCACACATCGGCCATTTGAGTGTCGGCCGCCATCCAGGTACGACGAACCTCATCGGACCACATGGCATCAAACCAAATCACATCCGCCGTGACCAGTCCCACACGCGTGCCGTCATGTTCGATCACCATCACCTGCATCGTCAACTCGTCCCATGTGCCTTCTGCCGGGCGATCCCGAAAGGCGTAACCCGCCATCTGGATCCCGGGCGGCGGAGTAATCGTCGCGGATGCCACCCCCACTCGCATTCGCGTCCCCCTCCTTTCACGGTATGATGGAAATTTCCATTTCAGTTGTATTTCACCTGTCTCCAATGTATCACCTCTATTTTGAATTGTCAAAAATATAAGGGGATAAATAAAGCGCGAATCACCGCCAACCGATCGTCTCTGTCGTACGTCTCATGATCCGCAAACGATCGTCTTCATCGACCCTGATCAACCCGATGTCAACGGGTACTTTCATCGGACTTTTGGAAGTGACAGCGTAAATGATCACCGCCCTGACAGTACGCAGGGCGGTGATGGTTGCAATCCGGCAACGCTTTCGATCCCGAATCGGTCAAGAACGCAATTGACCCGCTACTTCTTGAAGAAGGACAAAACGATATCCCCGCTTTTTCAGCAGAGGAATCGCTTGGATCACTCCTTCAGCCGTGTCGCCGCGGGGCATGTTCATGTGCAATAGCACGATCGAACCGGGTTTGACGCTCAACAGTGCCCGCTTCACCTGAGCGGTATTGTAAGTCGCCCCGGCATCGCCCAGTACGTCGTAGTTGAGTGGCTTCAAACCCAACTGATGCACGATCTCAACTGCGACGTCGTCAAAATAGGCAGTCCCCGGACGGAAGAACATCGGCTTACGCCCGGTGAGCCGCTCGATTTTCCGTTCATTGATCATCACCTCGTCCACCACTTGCGCCACATCCCGGGTACCGGCTATTCCGTAGACCGATCGTCCATCCACCGACAATGGCTTGTGCAGAAAACCGTGATTTTCGATCTCAAACAGCGGGTTGCGAGCCAACGATTGAAAGAGTTCCGGATTGGCGTCGATCCAGCGGCTGTTGATAAACAGCGTTGCCGGAATGCGTTGTTGGATCAGAAAGTCAATCAGTTTTTTGTCATAGCCGCTCCCTTCCTTGCCACCGCAGGCATCGAAGGTAAGGGCGACGATTTTTTGCCGGGTATCAAACCGCTGGTAGATCCCCGGCATGTGTTCACCCCACCGTGCGGGATGCTTGTCGCCGTATGTTGTCAGCAGTGTTTGTTTTAGCAAGGCGTCCTGGGTGGCCTTGGCTGTATGCGTCTGCACGTGTAAACTGAGAGCGGGATGAGGACGGTTGGAAGAAGGCTGAGATCCTGCGGAATGCGAACACCCCGCGAGGATCGTCACCGACACGAACCATACTATCCACATGTACCATTTCCGATGATCCATTACGCTCACCGTCCGATCCTGATGGGATAAAACGGGCGTGTCCCCTTGAAAGACAGATCCGCCCATTCCCATTTTGACGGTTGGGACTCCCGTTGGATATGACGATTTGATGACCAAAAAAGCCGTTTACCCAACGGATCACAACAAATTGATCCGGTTGGGAAAACGGCTCCAAAACGAATGCACCAAGAAACAATGCGTTTGTGACTTGCCCCACACGGCGGAAGTACCGGAGGCACTCCCCTTGGTCGCCGTGGAATTCCCGCTTCATCCGGCGCGGTAGCCCACATCCATCCACGATGGCTTCATTCAAGCCCTGGTGATTTACGTTTCACGAGTTTTTGATGGTAAAAGTAGTGTTTTCGAACTTTCCGGTCCGATTGTACCCCAATGCGGTCGGACTTGCCCGCGTCCGATGCTCGCTTTCATCCCCACCTCTAAGGATCGGGTTTTCCGGCTCACTCTTTATAACGTCGGTAAAGCCGAACGGCGGTTCCACTCCTCCGTGATTCTGTGACACGCCACATCGGGCGCCTCCATGCGGGCCCACATCAAATGCAGTTCTTTTTCCAAAAAAGAGAACTGTTCCTCCGTAACCCCCAATTCCCGAATGGATCGCGCATAGGGCAACACGTCGACAAACACATGATAATGTTCGGGGTGAACGTCAAACCGCCATAACGTACGATCTTCGGCTACATCTCTACGCGCCGGGATCGTACATGATTGCATCTTGATCTCACTTTGCGCCTCCCGACTCGTCAAAAAATCAACCAAAGCTTCGGCAGCTGCCCGGTTGGGGGAATTCGTATTGATGGCCAGACCGTTGCCCAACAACAATGTTGCCTCTTGCCGTCCCGTCGGAGGAGGCAAAAGATCCCAGTCCATCCCCTGATTTCGGAATTCGTTCATGAAATAATACGTCGTCAGGATCATCGCCGCACGCCCCCGCATAAACAGATCCTCGGCCAGACGGTCACTTCCGTGTGAAAAAACGGGAGCGACACGATGCTGATACATCAGGTCCACGCAAAAACGAAGCGCCTCGACGTTACGGGGATGATCCAAAAGAAGCCGGCCGTCGGCATCAGCCAACCGCCCCCCGTTTTGCAACAGGAACACCGGCCAACGATTGCGGGAAGCGGAGAAACAAAAACCGTACTGATCACATTTGCCGTCCGGCGACCGAACGGAACACCGGCGCGCCGTTTCCACCAGTCCCGTCCAATCACGAATCGGGTTGGTCTCCCGGATGCCCCCATCCGTCGATGGTAGCCGATCACCACCGGTGAAAAGACAAACGGTGTGGCATACTGCATCCCGTCATGCTGAAACATGCGCAACAATTGGGGATAGGTCGATTGTTCCCGCTGCATCTCCTCAGGCAAATACGGATGGAGCTGATGCATCCAGCCTTGCTGAACCCACCGCAGAAAGAAAAAATCAGGGAGAACGAACACATCGATAACCGTTTCCGACGCATTCCACTCCATCAATGTCTCCACATACTCCGGGGTCGGAATCGGCACCAACTGAACACGTAACATCGGATACCGCTCTTCAAATCGTTGCAGCAACTGACGGACCACAGGCAATTCATAGGAAGGGGAAAACCAACCCAGTTTGATCGTGGCCAGACGAACGTCGCCTTTTCGCGGGTAAGTCACCATGTTTCCCCTGCCGGCGATTTTGAGCAACAATCCCTCGGACACCAGCTCCGACAGCGCTTTTCTCACCGACCCGCGGCTCAGTTCGTACAGATCGGCCAATTCATGTTCAGACAGAATGAAATCTCCGGGCTTCAGTTGACCGGTCACGATTTGTTCCCGCAGCGAACGGACAAAACGTTCATACCGTTGATCAAACGTACTGCGGCGCCGCAGATTCGTCACCTTTCTCACCCTCGTCATTTCGTCTATTGAGCCGGTTGGTCCCGTTGATCGGATTTTCATCCGTAATCCAAATCAAGCCGTGGCGGGCGAATCCAAGGGCAAACCCGCCGCCTGGCGAGCCAACGCCAGCGCTCCCATCACGCCCGCCTCGTCCCCCAGCGCAGCCGGAACGATATCTACACCGTCACCCACACCTTTCAACACGCAGCGTTGAAACTCGCTCCGGACAAATCCGAACAGACGGTCACCCAACAGCGAAACACCGCCACCGATGATTACCCGCTCCACGTTCAACAAGTGCACGGCATTGGCCAGAGCAAAACCCAAATACTTCCCGGCGCGGCGGATTGCTTCCTGCGCCAGTGCATCCTGGACATCAAACGCTGAGCCGATGCGTTCCACCGTGAGCGGCTCACCATTGTCGAGACTTGTTGGCACCCCCTCCGTTATACGTTCCCGTACGAACCGGACCAATGACGGACCCGATGCGATCGTCTCCAGACAGCCGCGATTGCCGCACGTACACGGAAACCCTTCACGCTCCACCACCATATGGCCAATTTCTCCCGCACTACCGGTTGCACCTGCATAGAGGCGACCATCCAAAAACATCCCTGATCCGATCCCTGTTCCCAGCGTCAAACATAAAAAATGGCGAAAACCCTTGCCGGCCCCAAACTGATACTCCCCCAACGCAGCTGACCGCACGTCGTTGTCCACGCGAACCGGCACACCGAAGTGACTGCGGAACACCTCAGACACCGCCACCTGGCGCCAATTTAAATTGACCGCCAACCGGACCACACCGCGCTCCGCGTCAACCAATCCCGGAACGCCCAAACCGATGCCACCCAATCGGGAAAACGACGTACCCGTTTCCTCCAGCATGGTTTCGACCGCGTCGATGATCCGCTTGAGGACCCTGGCTGGCCCGTCCGCAGCCAGGGTGGGAATCCGTTTTTTGACGAATGCGTTGCCATCCCCATCTCCCAATGCCATCACCACATTGGTGCCGCCGACATCGATGCCGAGCCAAACCGATTCCATCTACAACTCCACCACCTGGGACAAATGACGCGGGCGATCCGGATCGTATCCACGCCGAATGGCATAATGCACGCCGAATTGTTGCACGGGTAAAAGGCCGAGCAGTCCACGCGTCCAATCCCCCACCGTTTCCTCCAGCGGCGTGTGACGATCCACGTCGGCATACAGATCGGCACTCCCTCCGATCACCCAAACACTACCGCCCAATTGCTTCAATTCCCGGATCAACCGGGGTTCGTACTCCCGTCCTCTGTCGGAAGCAAACAGGATAATCAACGTTTGATCGTTCACGATCGATTTGGGACCATGCCGGTATTCCAGCGGATGATATACTTCGGAAGGTTGAACGGCCATCTCTTTTACCTTCAATGCAGCTTCCTGGGCGATGCCGTACAACGGTCCCGCCCCCAAACAAACCACTGTCCGGTAATCTTCCCCGGATAATGCCTTCCCTTCCGCTTCCAGTTGCGACCATGCGGCCGCGCGATCGGGCAATCCCGCCAATTCAGCCTGGGCATGGCGATTTTCACCCAGCAAAGCGGCACTGACGAGCAGCAGGTACAGCATGCCGGTGAAAGATTTGGTCATCACGACGCTTTCTTCCCGTCCGGCGGCTACTGCCAGCGTATCGTCACAACGTTGAGCCAACGCGCTGTCGGGATGGCAGGTAACGGCCAAAGTACGCACACCCGGCATTTTTTCCGCCGCTTCCGCCGCCCACAGGCACTCGGTCGTCGTGCCGGACCGGGAGATGATCACCAACAGTGTGCGCTTGCCCGATGCGTGCTGATCCGGATACAATAGCCACTCCGATGCGGGTACGCTTTTGACGGAGTAAGTCGTCCATTTGGAAAATGCGGCGACCGCCGAACTGGCAAGATAATAGGACGATCCGCAACCGATAAATACCAGCTCCTCGATCCGTCCCGCCGACAACAATCTGCGCCAAACAGCCTGCAACGAATCACGCGATTCCCATACCGTCCGCCATGTTTGAGCCTGCTCCGCCATCTCCTTCATGGTCACCTGTCCGGACAACAGCATCTCCTCCTCATTCCCGGATCGGCCATTCCATGCCGAACCGTTCTTTCCATTCCCTGATCAAACGCCTGCAGTATGCGTCACTCAAATGCCGCCTGGCACCATTCATGATCAACCGGCAATACAATGGACTGGGGCGATATTCCCGATCTGCCTTGTTCACCACCGTGTACGTCACCGCCTGGATCGTACGGTCGTCCCAGATGACGTCCACCTTCATCCGCCGATAAGTTCCCTGTGAGACCCCTTCCCGCTCATCCAACAGTGGCCATGCGGCCGGCTTCAACCGGTACAACACCCCCTCCATCTCACCGCCCGGGTCCGGGAAGATGTCGCCTACACCCCCACCTCCCCTGGATTGACTGTAAAGGGGAAATGCCAAACGATAATCCTTCAGCCGGGCACCACCCAGCAATTGATACTGCTCTTGTCCGACGGTTCCGGCAAAACTCGATTCATCCATACACGACCCGTATGCAAAATAATACAGCAGCCGTCCCTCCTCTCTTTTGACTATTTCGATATTTTTCAAGATACAATAATTTTTCGCCATCCATGTTCATTATAACAAAAACCGGGGTAAGATAGGAAAAAGGTGGTGAAATGAATATGCAAACCACATCAATCGAAAATCGGGACAAAGTGTGGTCAGTGCTGTGCCATGCCAGTCTGGTGTTTTTTCCGTTGCTGTTGCCCCTCTTGGTATATTTGATCAAAGACAAATCTCCGTTCGTGGAACATCACGCCAAAGAGGCGTTTATGTTTCATGTGGGGGTGTTGGTCGCGCTGTTTGCATCCAAAGTGCTGATGTTGGTGCTGATCGGATTCCTGCTGTTCCCGCTCGTGGCACTGTCCGCTTTCATCCTGACGGTTTGGGCGGTGATCCAAACCTGGAACGGACAGTGGTATTCCTACCCCGTTACGGGTCGGTGGGCACGAAAAATTTGATCCCCTCCATCGGGCACCGATAATGAATCGCCCCGGCCAAATCGGCCGGGGTCTGTTTGATCCATAGGAATCCTTACCTGGTTGTGGTTGCCCCTGGTGCTGTAACGTCACTCTGCCGGAAAACCATTTCACGCGGTCAAGAGCTTCCGGGTTTCGGTTTGGTGGATATTGACAACGATGGCACGTGTCGCAGTGTCCACCAAACAACCATCTGGACAAAACCGATGATCAGCAACAGCCAGCGCAGCTGTTCCCAATCATTCGTTCTGCCCACCCACCATAAAAACATGGCGAGACTCAGTACCCTTCCCAGATTTAACGCCAATTCCCGAGCCACCACATATTCGATCCGCAGACGGGCCGATGTCTTGTTTTCACCGATCACATCGAAGACCGTGGATGTCAGCGGCACCATATACAGGGGATAAAACAGGGCCGCTCCCACCCCCAACAAAAACAATGACCATGTTTCCGCCTTCCAGACAAAGGGCAGGACGACCACCCCCATCATCAAGGTACCGACAAACATGCTTTCATCGCGCCATTGCATGCGTAAAAACCGGCCCACCAACAAAAAAGCGATCAGGGAAACCAGTGAACTGATTGTCAGAAAACTGCCCAATACCATCTCGTTTTGGGTGGTGACATAAATGAGCAGTGCTACCAGAAATGCAAACACTCCTTCGCGTGCCCCTTGGGCCACACTGGCTGCCATCACCCATCGCCACTGCTCTTTCACGCGAAAGGACTGCCGGAGTACGCTGACCAACTGGTATTCCCCTTCCACTTTGCGGCGTTTCAACAAAAAGCTGACCATGACCGCCCCCAGAAAAATGGCCATGGAAAGACCGAAAACGATACGATAACCCGTCAACCTGTCCACGCGCGTAATGATCCATCCGGATAAAAGGGGTGCCACGATTCCGGCTACCGACCCCAAAAATCCGTTCATCCCGTTGAACATATCCCGGTTGTTCCGTTCGGTGATCTCAAAGTACAAAACGTTGAAAGCCAACCAGAACAGCCCGGCTCCGACTCCGAGCAGGCTTCCCAACCAGGAAATGTATCGGGCCGATCCGTTCCCGAGCATCAGCACACATAGATAGAACAAAGCATGAACGGCCACTCCCCAACGGATCACGATCACCCGATCCACACTTTTGGCCATGCGCCCGGCCACGATAAACGTGACCGCCATGGCTGCATACTGGAGCAGGTTAAACCAACCGATCAAGCCATAGTCCCGTTTCAGCTTCCACAGATACACATTGACAAACGTGTTGGACAACGCAGTGGAGACGGCAAACAATCCACTGATCGCCAACAACAGCCAAGCTTGCCGATCCAGTCGATTCAATCGGTTGAGTATGCCCATGCAAATCACCCATTGATAGGGTAACCAGCATGCACAGCATTAAGCGATCTCCGCCAAGGTAAAAAATGTTGGGGATGGACGGGAGGGTGACGGTGGTGATACAGGGGAAGGGGTGTCCCTTTTCCGGCGAACGACCTTCAAATCTGGAATATGGGCGAGAGGGAAAAAGGATCACCCGGGTGAATCGGAGTACAGTCACACCTTAGGAATGCCTGCGCAACCGCAACAAAGGTTCCGTCAGCAGAAAACCTGACAACAGACCGCCCAAATGCGCCGCCAGGTTGATATTGGGTTGAAACAGGCTGATCAGCAAATTGATCCCGACCAGCGCCACCAATCCCTTTCCGGTTTCCGGATCGATGGAACGTCGCCAGTACAGATACAGATAAACACCGAACAGACCGTATATGGACCCTGATGCCCCCGCCGTGATGACGGAATAATCCAGCCAATGAGTGACCAGGTTCCCCATCGTCCCGCAAGCAAGATACAACAGCAAAAACCAGACCCGCCCCATCAACCATTCCAACTGCGGACCCAACAGATACAAGGCAAAACTGTTGAACAAAAAATGCATCCATCCGATGTGGAGAAACACGGGGATAACCAGCCGCCACCATTCACCTTCCGACACCAGCATGCTTTCGTAGGCACCGTAACGGATGAGCACTTCAGGGTCGGTCGTCCCGCCCTGCACGGTCATGATGGCGAACAACACCGTTTGCACCGCAAGGATGCCGGTGACGACCGGGAAATAAGATGGAAATCGCTGCAACGGGATTTGTGTGTGCCCAAACACCGCCGTTCCCCCTCTTCTTAGGGTGTGTCCGTTCATGCGATTTTTCTTGCGCTTACTTTACGGTATGTTGGAGCCGTAAAGCCGCCTTTGCGATGGGTTGGCCCATTTGAACCGGATCTTCCGGACGCCAATCCCGACACCATTGTATCTTTCCTTTTTCAAACAACAAAATGACGGTGGAACCAAACTCAAACCGTCCCAACTCCTGCCCTTTTTCCAATTCCGGTTCGGGATCATACGATTTCTTTTCCAATTGGTTTTGCCGCGGTTGATTGGTGACGATTTCCGGATCATATGTCACTTTGACACTCCCCACGTTGGTCGCGCCCACTTTGATGACGGCCACCGTTCCCAATGCCGGGGAAGTCAGATAGGTAATCAACCGTTCATTGCGCACAAACAATCCGCGAACGGTGCGAACGCCGAATGTATTGACCGGAAACAGCGTGCCGGGAATGTAGGTCAAACCCTGGATGCGCCCTTTTATCGGAGCGTGAATCCGATGATAGTCGCGCGGACTCAGATAAATGGTGACAAATGTTCCGTTTTCAAATTGCTTGGCCCGCTCCCGGTCTCCCCCCAACAGATCCTCCAACCGATAGTCCAATCCCTTTGCCTGGATCAGCGTGTCCCGGGTGATTGTACCGAGCTGGGAAATGGTGCCGTCAACCGGGCTAACCACCGTATCAGGAGAAGGGTCGACCGGTCGCGCTCCCGGTTTCAGCCGCCGAACGAAAAACTCCATCAGGCTTTCATATTCTTCCCATGGCTTTTCAACTTCCGACAGGTTGATATCAAATCGTTTGATGTAATAGGGAATGAAGCGTTTGCTTACCGGACTGCGGGCGAAACGCCCCATCCACCGGGAAATCGTTTTTTTGGGCAATGCATGCAACAAGGTCAACAGCATCCGGTCCTTCATGATATCCTCCTCGAATCCCGTGATGATTCCGTTTTTCACTTTTGGTTCGATATTCCATGTGTGAATCGCGTTTGGACGGGGAGAATACTGAACGGAGGTGATCATCCATGTACCAAAAAGGTACGCCGAAAACCAACGCTCAACAGGTCCGTCAGCAAAACCGTCAGTCTGCGGGCCGCCAAGCGTTCCAAACCGAGTTCGCTACTGAAACGGCCGGTGCTGCTGGTTCCCAAACGAACGCTCAACAAGTTCGTCAACAAAACCAACAGTCCCAATCCCGTAAACAGCAAAACCAACAGTAAGCGAAATGATCACCCAGCCCATCCTGTCCTTGTGACAGGATGGGCTTCTTCATCTTACCTGTTGTGAAGTCCCGCTTATTTGGATTTTCCTGCCACACCGGCCGACAACACCATACGAAGCGCTTCGTCAACGGGAAGATCCAACACCTCGATTTCACTCCGTTCAAACCAGTGCAAATCCCCGGCAAACTGAAGACTCTGGGGAAAATAGACACCGACATACTCTTTTCCGTCCCGTGTGGTAAAGCAAGGTTCTTTCACGGTCAGGAAACCGATCCGCTTTGTTCCCGCCACAGTGACAAAGACCACCGTATCAAAGGATTTCTTCTCACCAAAAAAGGAATGAATCGTATCCTTCAGTGTTCCGTAAATTCCCTTGATGAGCGGCAAACGTTGAATGATGGACTCCATCGCTTCCAGCAGCTTTTTCGTCACCCACAAACGGGCGAGGAACCCGACCAAAAGCACAAAGCCGATGACGACCAATATGCCCAGCCCCGGAAATTGCAGGCGCTCGGGCAGCCAAAACATTCCCCAGCCGTTCAGCAGCTGATATACATAGCGCAACAGGTAAACGGTACCTGCCAGCGGCAGCACCACCAACAATCCGTTTAGAAAATAAACGGTCAGTCTTTTCATCACGCGCCACCGTTTCATCGATATCTCCTCCCGTCAACGGGCTTGGTTCTGCATGAACCGCTGGTAATACAGCTGAATCATCTTCTCCGCAATCGGACCGGCCCCCACCGCACCGTATCCGCCTTCCGGCACGACGACGGCCACAGCGATCTGCGGATTGTCAGCAGGCGCAAAGGCGATGAATACGGAGTTCTCCACACGGCCGCGTCCCGGAATATCCTGTTCCGACGTTCCGGTTTTGGCGGCCACTTGAAACGGCAGGCCCTTGAACAGCTGAGAAGCAGTGCCGCCGGGCTGAGTGACCGCCACCATCCCCTGCGTCACCGTATCAAAGTACCGGGGATCGATCGCAGCCCGATTCAACACTTCCGGTTTCGTCTCTTTGATCACTTTGTTGTTTGCATCCACTATTCTTTCCACCAACTGCGGACGCAACCGCACCCCTTTGTTGGCCAATGTGGCCGTATACTGTGCCAGCTGTAACGTGGTATAGCGCTGGGCCTGACCGAATGAGGCAAGCGCCATCGCTCCCAGTCCGGAGAAACGCTTGGCGATCTTGCGATAGTCTTCCGTTCCGTCCTGTTCCCCTTTCAACCGGACACCTGTCGGAACACCCAACCCGAACTGGTGCGTGTATTCCATAAACTTTTTCAGTGCGTTGTCCTTGTCCCGCCGATACCATTTCGTACCCAGCCAGGCCATGAAGGTGTTGGAGGACTTTTGCAGCGCCCGAATCGGATTCAGCACGCCGTAGTTGTGCCCGCCGGCATTGCGGATGGGTGGAGTCGCTTTGGCGTAGAAGAATTTTCCGGGGTCGGGCCAGAATGTCCACGGTGTAATCAGTTTTTCCTGAAGCCCCATCAAAACCATCAGCGGCTTAAACGTAGACCCCAGCGGCAACACAGAAAACGGATGCCGGTTCACCACCCGGTCCGGGTCATCGTAACCGCTGGCATCAAACGGTGCTTCTTCGATCGTGCCGTTACGAATCATGAATCGCAGATTTTCATAGTCTTTGGTCGAAACGCGCCGATTCCAAATGCTCGGATCGTAGTCGGGATAGCTGACCATCGCCCGGATCTTGCCCGTTTTGACTTCCATCGCCACCGCATAGGCCGATTTGGCATACGGTGCCTGATTTTTTCCTCCCATTGTCCGCAAATGG
This sequence comes from Polycladomyces zharkentensis, assembly GCF_016938855.1. Taxonomy (NCBI): domain Bacteria; kingdom Bacillati; phylum Bacillota; class Bacilli; order Caryophanales; family Thermoactinomycetaceae; genus Polycladomyces; species Polycladomyces zharkentensis. Next base: position 467,085 of record NZ_JAFHAP010000004.1, read on the forward strand.
CGCAAATGCTCCTCGATGAACTTCTCCGTCTCCAACTGCATTTGTTCATCCAATGTCAAGTATAAGTTGTTACCCGGTCGAGGATTCACCTCTTTGAGCACCTGCACCACTTTGCCCGATGAATTTACCCTCACCAGGCGGTATCCGTGCTTGCCACGCAATTCGTCCTGGTAACTGTACTCAATTCCGTCCATCCCCACCTGTTCCCAATCCAGGTACCCCCCCTGATTCGGCTTTTCCGCCGCCGATTTGTATTTTTTCAGGGAGGATTTGGCTCCGGCAAACGGCCGGACATAGCCGATCGTCTGTACCGCAAACGTATCATCACGATATTTGCGCAAGGGTTCCATGATCACGTTAATTCCGGGAAACAGGGACGGATTTTCCAACAGTTTGACCACTTCCCGCTCCGTCAGGCGGTCCTTGATCTTTTTCGGATAATAGGGAGGCTCTCGGCGGGGTACATCATTTCCTTTGGCATCCAGACCGACATCCATCGATTGAAGAACTTCCTCCAACGGCAGATGCAATACCTGGGCCAACCGTTTGGCAGTTGCCAGCTTCTGTTCTTTCGAGTCATCCGTTTCCAAATAAATGGCCGTATAAAGCGATTGGTTGGTCACAATCGGTTTGCCGTTCCGGTCGTAGATATTGCCCCTGGGAGCAAGAACGGGAATTTGCTTGAAATTGTTCTCGGCAGCGAGGCGATGATACCGTTCTCCCCCGCCCAACTGCACCCAACTCAATCTGAGCACCAACACCACAAAAAGCAGAAAAACAATCAACCACAACACATGCAACCGTTGAAAACTCATCTCTTTCGGTGTCATGTGATGCTTCGGTCTGATCATCCCGATCATCCCAACCCTTCTACGGTCAGGGTGTCTGGCAAATCCGCTTTTCCGGTGAACCTGTTTCCTCCTGTTTCGTTATCTTCATCAGTCATTGTGAGTAACAGGCCACCCTTTCTTGGGTTTACATGACCAGAGAGCCTGGCCAGACACTCCCAAAAATCCTTTGCAAAATCCGTCTTCTAGTTTAACACAAAACCTCGCGTCCAACGGGGATAAAAGCGCAACTTTGCGTGAAAAGGACAACGGTTGTGACCGCTTTTTCCTATCAATCATAGTGTAAAACTATACGAGATTGATTGGAAGGAGAATCATCGTGTACACATATGCCGCATGGATCCACAAACACGGCAAGCGAATGGATGCTGCTTTACGTACTTTTCTCATCCAACGGTATCAGAAGCTCCGCCGTGTCCCTTGTTTTTTGCACAATCTGACCAACCGAGTCATAAATGAACTGTCCCGTACCCGCGTACTGATCAAAATGTCCCACACCTCCACCGCCAGCCTGCAATGGGCTGAAGAGTGGATGAGTGAAACCAGCCGTCCCACCATGAAACATTTCCACAGTATCGGGGTATTCGCCGCCCGGTTGTCACTGTCGCAACTTCAGTCGATTCTGGAAATGCCGTCAGTGGAAAAAGTATATTTGGACCGCAAGGTGTATGCACTGCTGGACACGGCCGTCCCCTCCGTCGGTGCCCCCCAAGTCTGGAGCGGGGGAAATGAGGGAGAAGGTGTCACCATCGCCGTTGTGGACACAGGCATTCATCCGCATCCCGACTTGACACAGCCAACCAACCGGATCATCGCCTTCAAGGACTTTGTCAAAGGAAAAACCGACCCGTACGATGATAACGGTCACGGCACACATTGCGCCGGATGTGCTGCCGGCAACGGATACCGTTCCGACGGCAAGTACCGGGGCTCCGCCCCCAAAGCCCGTTTGGTGGGAGTCAAGGTACTGGACAAAATGGGCTCCGGCAGCTTATCCTCCGTGATCGAAGGGATTCAGTGGTGCATCGATCATCGCGACAAATACGGCATTCGTGTGATCTCGTTGTCACTGGGCAGCACCAGTCAACTTTCCTATAAAGACGACCCGGTATGCCAAGCAGTGGAGGCAGCCTGGAATCACGGCATCACCGTCGTGGTCGCCGCCGGAAATGAAGGACCCGAACCCCGAACCATCGCCAGTCCGGGCATCCATCCCCGGGTGATCACCGTCGGGGCCAGCGATGACCACAGCACAGTAGACAACAGGGACAACACGATCGCCCAATTTTCCAGCCGAGGGCCTACCATCGACGGGATCGTCAAGCCCGATCTCGTCGCTCCGGGAACCCAAATCACTTCCTTGCGCGTGAAGCGTTCCTACCTGGACAAAACCGCTCCTGACAGCCAGGTGGATGGCGACTATACCTCCTTGTCCGGCACGTCGATGGCCACCCCCATCGTAGCCGGTATCGCCGCCCTGCTTCTCACGTCCGATCCCACCCTCACACCCGACCAAGTGAAACAACGACTGCTCGAAAACGCACAAGATCTCAAGTTCCCGGAGAACGAACAAGGACGGGGTCAGGTCAGCGCCTGATCACCCGTCCCGATATTAACGAACCAATACACGCACACAGCGATACGCATTCAACATCCCCAACTGTTCCGTTCCGTTGATCGGCCCACAAGTCCGGGTGAGGATTTTTCGCACCTGTTCGGGTGTCAAATCGGAACGCAAATATAACAGCAAGGCCACTGTACCGGCCACATGGGGCACCGCCATCGACGTTCCGCTCATCTCGCGCGTCGAACCGTTCAACCACGCGGACCGGATTTTGTCCCCCGGTGCCGCCAGATCCGTCCCGTCCCCCAGATTGCTGAAGGAAGCCAACTGCCCGTTTTTCCCTGTAGCCGTCACTGCGATCGTTTCCGGATAGCGGGCCGGATAGTCAATCATCGACCGATTGCCCTGATTGCCCGCCGCGGCCACCATCACGATGCCTTGCCTGTGTGCCATTTGGATCGCATGGCGGAGGGCCTCACTCTCCTTGTCCATTCCAAAGCTCATGTTGACGACCTGCATCCGGTTTTCAATGCACCAATTGATCGCACTCAACAAGTCGGACAGATTGGCGCTGCCCTTTCGGTTGAATGCTTTGACCGCATACAGATGGGCGCGCGGCGCCACCCCCAATATGCCCAACTCGTTGGATCGTCCGGCGATTGTTCCCGCGACGTGGGTACCGTGGCCATTGTAATCATACGGAGAAAAAATGGGAGACAAAATGTTGATGCCCCCCTGATAGTTGTTCCTGATCGCCGGATGATCATGAGCGATCCCTGTATCGATCACCGCCACTTTCACCGCCCGTCCCCTGCTGATGCTCCATACACGATTGGCCTCGATTTCCCGGACACCCCAGGGCACGGTATATGGCTGTTCAGAGATCACCGCTCCCACATAGGGATCGGTGATCGTTACTTTGATGTCGGGTTCGATATATTCCAAGCCCACATAGCGTTCGGAATCGCGGAGATCATCATGAACAAACTCGCCGATCACGATGCCCAGCTTCGGCAACAACCGAACCGACCGACATCCCATTTGACGAAAATAGCGCATCAACGTGCGCGGATCGTTCCATTTCCTGACAAAAAATATCTTTCGAAACCGAATATGTCTCGGATCATGCCGGTGAGGAGGCGGGGAATCAAACCATCCCGACATCTTCATCTTATTCACTCCCCATCATCACTTCTTCCACTGAACCCGAATATATTGAGACCGAATGCGTGTACCACAGGAGGGTGGGTACCATGCCAGCCAAACGGTCTTCCAATGACGATTCCGCCAATAAGCGGAACCTGATTCAAGGAATGGAGAAAATGAACCTGTTGTCCAAAGAAATATCGTCGATGACTTCCCAAATGGAACAATGGATACAAGCCTTGACGAACCTCTCTTATGCCGCCAAAGACCGCGACCTGCTTCGCGACGTCATCTCCTCACTGTCCAAAATGCAACCCAAGTCGGAGCGAAAAAACACAAAACCGACCGCTTCCGAGCAATCGTCTCCATCCAATCGTGACGGCAATTCCTCTTTTACGCCGGTCACCCGGGACGGGGACAGTTTGTTCGATATCATCAACTCACCGTCTTTTGAAAAAATCGTCAGACATGTGATGGAGAAAAAGAAGAAAAAAGGGTGATGGGTTACACCTCACCATAGAAGGAATTCCATAGGGGTGGTATGGGGATGGTCGGCCGAAACCAGCTACACCTCAACGCCCCTTTTTTTTCTTTCGCGGGCGATGTTTCCGTTTTTTGGTCAACAGGTATGCAACCCGCCTGGCCTCCACCTCATCGGAGCCTGAATCGTCCTCCCCCCGTACCGGGGACACGGTTGCCGACTGAGCGGCTTGGATTTGGCGCAAGAGTTGCATGATCCGCTGTCGTCCCTGTTCTCCCTGTCCCTGTTCCGCAACCCATTCGAGCCAACCTTGGGAGCATTGATGGCGATACGATTCACGAAACCGATCCAGCTCGCTCCTGAGCCATCGGCTGTTGACCAAACGGGAGACGGACTGATTCCATATAGCCTGTTGCTGTACCGATGAGACGTCGGTCACGATGCACCCTCCTCCTTGCAGATTGTATCGATATAGGTTTCAAAACATCCCCTGGTGCTTACACCATTACATGTATGTCTCGTCTGGGAGAATGCACACGTTATTCACCCAGCCCGTCAAAAAAGGGCCTGGGCCTAACGGGCGGACAAAGTTGATCGATCGGTACACCAGTTCTTATATCGCCACCAAAGCCGTGAAACCCTTGTGACGCAAAAAACCCGCAAGCGAAACAACATCCGCTTGCGGGTTACATTTTGCGGAGTGAAGGGTCAGGTAGCAGATTCACTCGACCAGACTTCCTTGAAAATCAGCCCCGTTAATCCGTGTTCGTGATAGATTTGAAGAAATGGATCCGTTACAAAAATCGATCCTTTTTCCTCAGGGATCCGAAACAGGACTTGGTTTCTGACTTGATCTTCTTTGAATGAATAGGTTCGAACGTACATGATTCTGCCACTATGCGGGAATCGCACGACCTCTGATTGATTCTCATCTAGAGCAGGGATAAGATGTAGAGGATTAAACAAAAAAATAGCTTGGATTCTGATTAACTGTTACGGGTAGGAATTCTCCAAGAGCATGAAGTATATTCTGAAACAACTCCTTCGCTCTCCGACTGAATACAGGCGCGTTCGGTAAAAAACCAGGAAAATCGCTTGGGGGGAGTTCCTTTTTCTTTTCGGGTACCTTTAAATGCAAAGGTGTCCAACCGCGAGATAAAGGCTGACCGATACGATTCATAAAATGTACGGGTTTTTCATCTACCGTAACAAGTGATTGGTATCGAAAGTCATGATCCAACAAATAAATTTTCACCATCAACTCACCCTTTACTTGTATGGAAAACGATTTTGTTGTAGTTCTAATCTGACTTGTTCTAAGACCGCAATTAAATCTTCCCTACTTTCACCCCCAAATCAGTATGGATTTCTGGATGATAAGCTTCTGTACCAAGTCCTCTGCGCTGTGGAAGCCAGACTCCGTTAACCGCATCATTAATCGGATCATCAAGATGCGAATATGATCGGTTCGGATCAAGCATAAACTGATCAAAAATGGCCCGAGCTTGAACCGCATCAGCATTTTCTGTCTCATTCCCCGGAACAATGTGATGGGCGGCATACCAAGGACCCGGCTTGGGGTATCCGGCTTGGATAAGTCTCCTGGCCAACACACTGGATTGACCGCGTAAAATTTCCCCGCGGATTGCGCAGAAAAGTGCCAAACGCTTTTGCTGTCCCCAACAGATCCCCGGCAGTGAGTGCAAATGTCAAAGCTCCCCATGGTCCTGTGAACAACAACCCCAGTGCAAACAGGGTACCCATCACAGCCAGTTGATCCACCGTATCCAACCCGTTCCACCAGTTGCCGATCCCTTCAAAGACACAGGCAAAGCAAGTGGAGATATCCATCGATTGAACGACGGATACCGTGATTCCCGTCATAGACATGACAAGAAGCAGGAAAATCGCCATCAGAGCAACGAGTTGTTTCTGAAACTCATGGGTCCGCTTGATCAATTTTTCGAATTCATGGTAATCGTCGGGGTCACCGTTTCATCAATTTTGATTGGAGGGAACAAAAAAAGATCGAAGCATTCCACTTCGATCTCTAGAACCTGCCCCGTCATTATTCGTATATCATGGAACCTGTGTCCAAGCTTTAACACCCTCCCGCACAAGGCGGTGTGCGATCGGGTTTCCATAGGTTGGCGGCACAACCCACTTCGTCGAAGTTGACGTCGCGTCCCACTTCATGCACCTGCAACCAAAACTCGGCCACACAATCCAACGGATGGGTGACCGCCTCCGGGTCGGTGAAGAAATAGGTGATCTCCTCATCTGTATCCTCACCGTCGGCAAAGGTGACATACAACACCTTACAAGGGACCGTCCCCTTGACCGGATCGTGAATATCGAACCGTGCCTCGTGGCTGATCAACAACGCGGACAGGGGATGTTCCCTTTCCTCCGTTTCCCCGTCCTGCCGGCGGAAACGGAGGCTTACCCGCTCTTGTTCCTCCAAAACTTCAAAGTGTTCCGCCGTTCCAAACACATGCAATGCCTGCTGGGGGATACTGATCGTGCCCGCCATCAGATTTCCGCATTGGGATATTGCTTTTTTCAGCTTGGCGTCCAAGTCTTTCGGGTACATCTCCCGGGCAGAGGCCTGAAAATTGACTACATATCCGTGGGGAAACACCTTCATGGTTCCGGTCTCCTTCGTCTCCAACTGCCCTTGATTATACCGAAGGCGAGTACCAGGTTCAACTCGACTGTCGATGGGCTTTGCGTTTTTTTTCCAATTGTCTCAGCACTACCCGGCGAATCTTGCCGCTGGTCGTTTTGGGCAATTCCGTGACGAACTCGATTTCTCTGGGGTATTTATACGGAGCGGTCACCCGCTTCACATGTTCCTGCAGTTCCCGGATCAGCTCGTCGGAAGCGTCCTCCTGCCGTTTCAGGATGACGAACGCTTTGACGATCGAACCCCGGATCGGGTCCGGACTGGCCACCACTGCACATTCCTGCACCGCCGGATGTTTGACCAGGGCGTCCTCCACTTCAAACGGTCCAATCGTGTAGCCCGAACTGATAATGATGTCGTCGGAGCGGCCTTCAAACCAAAAATACCCGTCTTCATCCAGACGCGCCTGATCGCCGGTCAAGTACCAATCACCCCGAAAGGCTTTTTCCGTCCGCTCCGGATCGCGGAAATATCCCTTGAACAACGCTGGTGAATCCTTGTGAACGGCGATATCCCCCACCTGACCGACCGGTACCGGATTGCCCTCCTCGTCGATGATGGCCACGCGATTGCCCGGTGTGGGTTTGCCCATCGATCCAGGCTTCACCTTCATTCCCTTGAGTGTTCCCACCAGAAGTGTGTTTTCCGTTTGCCCGTATCCATCCCGCACTTCGACATTGAAATGGCGGCGGAATGTGTCGATCACTTCCCGGTTCAGCGGCTCACCGGCACTGACGGCACTGCGTAACGACGACAGATCGTACCGATCCAACCCATCCACCTTGGCCATCAGTCGGTACTCGGTCGGCGTACAGCACAGGACGTTCACCTTGTACTGCTCCATCAGGGAGAGATACTTTTCAGCGGCAAACCTTCCTTGATACACAAATGCCGTGGCACCGGACCCCAGTGTGGAAATAAACGGACTCCACACCCATTTGGCCCATCCGGGACCCGCTGTCGCCCACACCACATCCGATGGACGGATATCCAGCCACAGCTTGGCCGCCACCGCCTGATGGGCAATCGCCCAACTGTGGTGATGGATCACACCTTTGGGACCACCGGTGGTACCGGATGTATAAGCCAAAAAAGCCACATCGTCACTGCGGGTGCGGGGAAGTTCCACCGGTTCCCGCTCCACCGAATCCAGCGGTTCCCAACCCTCTCTCCCGGTTGCACCCACCACCCATCGATGCAACAGAAACGGACAGTCCCGGGCCGCCTCGTCCACCCGTTGTGTGAGCGACGCATCGGCAATCACCGCTTTGACTTGTGCATGTTGCAAACGGTAACGAATATCCGAAGGTTGCAACAGCTCGGAGCCGGGCAATACGACCAAACCCGCTTTCAATACGCCCAAATAGGAGATATAAGCGGCGGGATGGCGCGGCAACAAGATCATGACCGGGTCTCCTTTGGACAAACCTTTGGCAAGCAAACCGCCGGCCAAACGGTCGGAACGCTGTTTCAGCTCACCATAAGTGACGGTTTGACGCTCTCCTTTGTCATTTTCCCACAAAATGGCCGCTTTATCCGGGGAGTCAGCGTGTCGGTCCACGTCTTGCGCCAAGTTGTAATAGGTCGGAATTTCCATCATACGATCCATCCAAACATCGCCTCCCGGGTAGTGGTAAACGCTTTCAATTATTACGACAGGTATGATTGTAAATCCTCTGAAAATTGCTGGAAATGAGAGGGGCAGCGACATGAGTCGCTGCCCGATACCAGATGATGAAATTGTTCAGGTTAAACCGTACGGCCCCCACCCAGTTGAGATTCAGCCAAGGCAACCAGGCGCTTCGTGATTTCACCACCGACAGAACCGTTGGCGCGAGAGGTCGTGTCCGGACCCAGTTGAACGCCGAACTCGGAAGCGATTTCATACTTCATTTGTTCCAGCGCTTGGGCGGCACCTTGGACCAGCAGTTGGTTGTTGTTGCGGTCACGTTGTTGCGGCATGATTTTCACCTCCTTGATTCTGTACCCTTATGTTGCGGCTTTGTCGGAGGATCAATGCGTGTGAAATTATGGTGAAACTGTGAATCCATTCATTCCGACTTCGGGAAATCCGACGTTTTTTCACCTGCCGTCACGTCTTGGCCCCACATGCGTGGCGGTTTGTGTCCATCGACCGAAATGGGCGGTTCCTTGTCCGTTTTGTCCACGAAACGACTTCCTTTTTCCGGTTGTCCTTTCCGGTGTGTCACTCCTGATCCCTCCTTTACAAGCGGGCACCCATCGATGCCAGCAATGCTCTCATTTCTTCCAGCCGCGACTCATCCACCACGGCAGTGACCAACACATCCTCATCCGTTATCCTACTGCCATCCGCCATGCCGCTGGCGCTGGGATGGGCGGCCGCCAATACACCCGCATCAGGGCTGGAAATGTAGGCGTCCATTACGTTCTGGGCCAAGGATGAAATCGGTTCTGCAATCGGGTTGTCCAAATCACGCTCCTCCGTTGAAGGAAAAACGGAAAAGCGATCCACCTGAACATTCTCGACTCCACGGCGTTTCAATTCTTCCGCTGCTTTATTCGCCTGTTCCTCCGTACGGAAATAGGCGAGGATTCCCTGTTCTTTCATGATCTCACCCCCAACCAAAGAGGTACGTCTCGTCTTAATATGACGATGGTTGGTATCCGGATATGCACCCGACGTTCATGACATTTTTTCCGCGACCGGAAATGGGCGATGGGACCAGTCACATCTGCCCATGGGCTACATACTCTGACACTGAACAAATCACGCCAAATCACACGGTTAAGGTGAGGGAAAGATGTGGAATCCAATTGTGCATCAGGAGCGATATTGGCAACCCTACGTAAGTCCGTTTGACCCGTGTCGTCCCATTCGTGTCAAAAAATACGTCGTTCCACCCAACCAATATATCCCGTTTCAACCCCCCTGTCTTCCGCAGTTTTCGCCCAAGGAGGCGCTGCGACGCGGCACGCTGTGGCCGCTGTTGTACAGTCCGTACCGGAAAACACAGTTCGACGGGGGCAGTGAGAGATGAGCAAAATGAGCAAGGAATATTACCAACTCCTGCATCAATTGCAGGAGGTCGATTTCGTCTTGGTGGAATTGAACCTGTATCTGGATACCCATCCCGGGGATAAACATGCGATTCAGCAGTACAACCATTATGCACAAAAACGATATCGGCTCAAAAAGGAGTTTGAGTCCCGGTTCGGCCCGCTGACTCATTTTGGTCACAGTTATAACCAGTATCCGGGCGGGTGGGACGAAGGCCCATGGCCTTGGGAAGTTTAGATTTTCCAAGCGCTTGGTATGCATGCTTTGCGGAGTGAGAGAACAAAACAGTCACCTGAAGACACCTGAAAACATAAAAGGCGCATGACGTCAGTTCAGTTAAAAAAAGAGACGGTAATGGAGGGAACTGATGTGTGGATTTATGAAAAAAAATTGCAGTATCCGGTACGCGTCAGCCAATGCAATCCCAAATTGGCCAAATATCTGATCGAGCAATACGGGGGAGCCGACGGTGAATTGGCCGCCGCATTGCGCTATCTCAACCAACGGTACACTTTGCCCGACAAGGTCAAGGGACTGTTAACCGACATCGGCACGGAAGAATTGGCTCACTTGGAGATCATCGCCACCATGGTCTACAAACTGACCAAAGATGCCTCCCCCGAAGAGTTGAAAGAGGCAGGGTTGGGTGACCACTATGCCGATCACGATCGCGCACTGTTTTACCATAACGCCGCCGGCAGTCCGTTTACTGCCACCTACATCCAGGCCAAAGGAGATCCCATCGCCGATTTGTACGAGGACATCGCCGCGGAGGAAAAAGCACGCGCCACCTATCAATGGCTGATCGACATGTCGGACGATCCGGATGTCAATGATGCCCTCAAATTCCTGAGGGAACGGGAAGTGGTCCATGCCCAGCGGTTCCGTGAAGCAGTGGAAATTCTGAAGGAACATCAGGCACAGAAGAAGTATTTTTGAGCATAATAAAAGCTCCCCGCAGGGAGCTTTGACTTATTGTATCCAACCTCAACTGATCTGTCTCAACCTCAATTGATCCCGCTGTTTTTTCAGTTGCTGTATCTCTTCCCACAAATCCGCTTGTGCCAAAAATTCGTGGCGTTGCACGGCCAACTTGTACTCCTGTTTGGCTCTTTCCAACTTTTCTTCAATTTCCCGCAACGGTTCCGCCGTCATCTTATGCAACACCTCTTTGCTGTAGAATGATCACAGCCCAAGGCGTGTGCCCAGAGGTTGATTACCCTTTTTTCCCGTTTGCGAAACCTGTTTTTCATGACAAATAACGAATATTGTCGAGATCTTTCCGAATGCGGGAGCGAGAAGGCATGAGGATGGGAAAAAACGACATCGGCCGGGACAATCTGCACCTGATCGTCATTGACCACCGACAGATTTCTGATACAATTAGAATTCCCTTGGACGAATCAAATGACCATATGCCGAAACGAATGACCGAAAGGAGTTATATTGATGTCGGTTCATCCCCAGTACATCCCGTCATTTCTGGAGGAATTCCGTATGTTGAAGCTGGAAAGCATGATGCGGGACCTTCACAAGCTGAGTTCGGAAGAATTGAAACGGATTCATGAAGAAATCGAACGCATCCTATCCTCACGTGAGGAGTAAGCGAAGCAATGAATCATCCGAGTCCCGCAGCCAAATTGTTGATTCAAGCCTACAAGCACATCGACGAAGCAAGAAACCTGCTGGAAGAAGTAATCAACCAAATGGGACAGCACCAGATCGCGATGTCTTCTCTGCCGGAAGATATTCAGCACCTGGTTCATGTCGCATTGCAATTGTCCCCCGAACAACGGAAGACCCTGCAACGTTTTCTGGAGTCCCTCAAAGACAGTCATTAATACCCCCATACGACTTAATTACTACACTTTTTCGGGTATTTCAGTCACTTTTTTTGGTTCGTCCCCTGCTTCCGTTCAACTTTTCCCATATCTTGATTGACAATTTCCCCGCCAGTCTGGCGCTGATGGTTTCCCATTACATCTCAGGCAACGCCTGTACCCCTTTGCGGAACATCAGCGCCTTTTCCCATTTCCAACAACAGAACGCAAGCCATGCTTCCATCCTGGATTGAAGACAGGATCACGGCTTTCATCAGCTTGAAAATTCAATTCGACAAATGTTGCCAGCGAGACGAAAATATTAAAATCTGATCACGAATTTTTGTTTCGGGGCGATTTCGTGGTAGTATGTAATTGTCGGACTAATACGGAGGTACGAAATAAGTCGTACATCTTGGCAGCATCGACGGCGGCGAACAATCTGGTGCCCGGTGTTACACGGTCGGGAGCCTGTATGCGGATGTAATCATGTTGGACAAACCGTTCCAACATTCTCCTCCATTGTTGCTCGCTTCCGAGATGTTCACGAAATGATGCGCGGAGTTGATTGATCGAAATGACGGGAGACGGTTGAAGCCGCATTTTCGGGTCCAAACGGGGATAGATCAACAGTCCCCACAAAATGACCAAGGCTGCTTTGGAGGTGATGTCCCAATCGCGATGAACAGGCACATCAGCACTGTTCTCCTCATGACGGTTCCCGGGAAGCGGATAACGGGTAGTCAATAACGAACTGATTTCATTCACTCTCAATTCCAATTCCACGCCCTCCTTCCTGGGCTGACAGCCGATATTTGTCGTAAGTACTCGGATATGTATGACAATCCATATTCAGTATTTGTATGGGCAATTTGGTTGACAATTATACTTTTTTTGATCGTATTTTTGGTTAATGCTAGTGGTTGATTCCCTTTGTTATGCTGATTCTGGAGAAAAACATCATTTTACAAACTAAAATTTAGTCGAAAAAAAGGAGTATATTAGTGGAAAAGGTTGTTTCAATTTTGTTATATTGAAATAGAGAAATTATTAAGGCTGAGAGGGGGAGTCGCATGATCGACACAAAAAAAGGAAAATATACGGATGAAGAAAACGAAACGATCATAGAGGCGATCAACCAGGGATTGGCTCAAGGTCGCCGTGAGCGGGACATTCTAAAAGAACTTGCTGATACATTGAACCGCGGTTATGCCGGCATCATGTCCCACGTTCGCAAACTGCGGGCGGAATTCCCGGAACGATTTCCGTCAAATTACCGAGACGGCCATGCCCCCAACGGTCGAATGAACAGTTGGTCCGAAGAGGAAGAGGAAACGGTGATTCAAACCGTCAACCGCTACTTGAATGAAGGCAAATCTCTGTCGGCCGCCATATCGACATTGGAAAAGCAATTGTCCCGTACTCAAGGGGCTATCTACCAACGGATTTATACCTTGCGCAGAAAGTATCCAGACCGTTTCCAGCACCTGCCGGAACAACGTCCGCGCAGACGGCGCCGTCTGCAGGACTGGCAAATCCAGCGCCCGGAGATCCGTCCGTTGGACAGTACATTCTCCCGACAGCAGGAAGAGGATATCCGGCAGGAAATCGCCGCTTCCCATGAACAAGAGAGTCCCGTCAAAGACCAGACGAAGGAGTTCACATCCCCTCGTTATGAGCCTTCTTCTGAAGAGCAAATGATTTTAAAAGCTTTTGAAAAGAGATTCGGAAAACCCAACATCGCCGCTCGTGAAAAGTTGTTGTATCTGATGCGTAAGTTCGGTTGTACACGTGTTTCCATCGCTCTGTTTACGATTACCGAGGACAAAGCGTTTCCGTCTGTGGTTGTGGATTTTTTGGAGCAAAATATGGAAAAAAAATCACACGATCTAAAAGTGAGCAACCATATGACAAAGGGATTACTTTGGATTTATGCAAAACAGGGCGCGTTTTCCCGCCATTGGTTCATCTTTCATTCCGATGGACCGGGCGGAAAAACGCGCCCTTCATTCAGTTTTTTTGCTTCACTCGGACCGGGATACTGGCGCATAAAACCGTTGTTCGATCTCCACCCCTGGATTGGGGTCTCACTTCCACTTGACCGACCACATCAAAACCGAAATCATCGCACAGCTCGATCAGGCGGATCCGAAATTGTTTCAATTTGGCCTCGTCGATTTCCGACCGTTGATAGCTCAAAACGAGAGACAAACGATCATCCGCCGTGGGTGCGGTGGGCTGATCCTTGTCTCTGCCAAACATATTGAGAAACGCCACGGACTTCACCTCAATTTAACGCACTCGCGATATGGAACAACCGTTTGATCCGAGAGATCAACCCATTTTCCTCCAACTCCAGAAACGGGACCTCTTCTCCGTTAATCCTGCGGGCAATATTGGAAAACGCCTTGCCCGCCAACGACTTCTGATCCAAAATGACGGGTTCACCCGTGTTGGATGATCGAATGATGCGTTTGTCCTCAGGCACAATGCCCAGCAGGTTGATGGCCAGATGGTTTTGGACCCGTTCCACACTCAACATATCGCCGTCACGTACCATTCCGGGTTGCACCCGGTTTACGATCAAATCGATCTGTTTGAGTTCCGCCGCTTCCAACAGGCCGATTACACGGTCGGAATCGCGTACCGACGGAATTTCGGGATTAACCACCAAGATGGCACGGTCCGCCGCAGCGATGGCGTTCCGAAAACCGCCTTCGATTCCTGCCGGTGAGTCGATCAAGATGTAGTCAAACTCATTCCGCAGTTCATCCACCACTTGTTTGACCTGTGTCGGTGTGACCTCTTCCTTGTAGCGTGTTTGCGCTGCCGGCAACAGAGCCAAACCCGGATATTCCTTGTGGCGAACCAATGCTTGCCGCAGCTTTCCCGTACCTTCGATCACGTCAACCAAATCATAGACAATGCGGTTTTCCAATCCCAACATCAGATCCAGCTTGCGAAGACCGATATCGGTATCGACCAGACACACCTTTTTGCCGAGTTGCGCCAATCCCAAGCCGACCGAAGCGACGGTCGTCGATTTTCCCACACCGCCTTTACCACTTGTAATGGTAATCGCGACAGATTCGTGTTTCATTACTCGTTACCCCTTTCCCCAACCCTCTGTCTCGATTCGACTGATCCCGCCTCCTGTCGGGTGTCTTGTCACCCATGCGGGGAATCTGTTTTCCGATCGCTGCTAGGGGTTGTGTCATCCAAACCCTCTTTGCGGCTCACACCGCAAAGATGTGTACCGCTTATGTACACGCGGGTAACGAGACCCGAGATCCTACGGCGATCACCCAAGCCTGAAACAACAAGAATCCTGCTGTTTATGACACACCCCTAAAGATTACCCATTATTTTACCAAACCTGGTATGGTGATAAAAGACAAATATTGTCTTAATAACGGGTCTTCCCTCCGCATTTCCGGGACAGGTGTCGAAACGTGTTTCATTACCCACTTTTTTCTTTTCAAAGAAAGTTTTTCGTCAAGCACCGGCCCGTGTCCTGCCAAACCGCCACTCTTTCTCAAACCGATTGGAAAAAAACTTCTCCGCATGTGTCGCATCGTGTCGCCTGCGGATTGATTTGAATACCGCATCCCGGACAAACCACGATTTCTTCAAAACCAGCAGCGTGTTTCTGCTGGGAATGAACAGCGGACGCAGCGTGAGCATCTGCGTTGCCCTCGGAACCGGTTTGAGGCGTGGAATGGGCGGTGTCACCGGCTGATGACAAATCCAGGTTGATTTTGGGCAGGGTATATTGCCGAAAGTCCATGTCACTTCCGGTGCTTTGAGATTCGGCAGTCGTACGGGATGTCGGTTGCTCGACTGTTGGTTGTTCGACTTTGGGAGAATCCGGTTGGGGAGTGTGTACACGGTTATGTACCTGTTGTCCGGAATAAACATATTCTTGTACCGAGAATGTCTTCCCGCAACTCGGACATGTTTCCAAACTCTTGTCGATCACCGTTTGGCAACTCGGACACGCCCGTTTCCCTTTCACGTCCAACAATTCTTGTTCCAAAATCTCCACTTGTTGTTTGAGATCCCGTATCGCTTCCAACAATTCACGAATATGTGCATGTAACACCAACTCGGTCTGCGATTCCCACACTTCCGATACCGCTTGTCCCAAACGGCGATACAATCGGTCGATGTCCTCTTTTTTTCCTTTGATTTTCATGCTCAACCGACTGATCTCCAACATCTGTTGCGATTTCTGTCCGGCCGTTTCCATCCCCTTTTCCAAACGGTCTTTCAACTCTTTAAACAGTTTCACGGGGTTCCCTCCTTTTATCCGTCAAATCCTCTAAGGACGTTGATCGTGTGTTTGTACAACTCTATTATAAATGTTTTTGCCATTGGTTTCCGGTTTATTTTTGATGGTTTTTCGCCAAACAAAAGAAAAAGCCTGAGCAGGTACGCTCAGGGTCAATGACAAATTTCAGAAAGAACCGGACAACTCATTAGTCCAGCCACTCTCCAGGTGGAAAAGGACCGGGAGGTCCATCAAAAAACAGTCCCGGGGGCGGTGGTGGCGGTGGCGGGGGTGGTGGGGGAGGCGGCGGCCCCAATACACCCGGTCCCGGAGGCAGTCCCCATCCTTTTTTGAATCCCGGCCCTTTTAAACCTTTGAATGGGAAGAACGGTCTCGGCACTCTTCTCCCAAACAATCCAAACAATGGCGCCACTCCTTTCTTCGTCAGCAAAAGCGAACCAACGGGCCTGCTCCTATCCTATGAAAGGAGGGCACCATCCGACTGGTCTCCTGTTGAGGGCAGATATGGAATTGAGAGAGGATCCGGCTCAGTGAGTACGTTTACGTTGATCAGGTACGAATTTCCTTTCTGGCGACTCCTCTCACCTGATTGGAGGAGCGTGATCTCCCGTTGCATGTTTTTCTACCGGGGAATCATGCATGGCGGAAGACGCAAATTTGAGACCCGTTTTCAACCACCACGCGCCAAGGAACAACAAAGCGGCAGTCACGTAAAATATGCCAGTAATGCCGATCCGCCCGGACAGGTAACCGCAAATGACGGGTCCCAGCATATTCCCCAAGGAAACGGCACTGGTACTGTATCCGTACGCGGTACTTTCTTTCCCTTTCGGCGCATATTGACGCACCAATGTGTTGAGCGAAGGCAACAGCCCCCCTACGCACAGTCCCAACAAGAAACGCAACAGCAACAGTTGCCACACATGATGCACCCAGGCGTGCGGGATAAAGAGTACTGCCGCCCCGAGCATGGCGAAAAACAACACTTTTTCCGAACCATACCGGTCACCCAACCGACCCAAAACCGGAGATGCCAACATGTTGGCCAAACCGGTGACAGCCGTCACCAGTCCGGCAAAGAAAGCCACATAGCCGCCGGGCGCTCCCAATTTCTGTACGTACCCCGGCATTTGCGGCATCGGCCCCAATACGGCGAACTGCAACAAAAAACCGACCGTAAACAGGATGACCAAGGGACGCTGGTGCAAGATGGCCGAACCCTCATCCCAAAACCCGGTCGATTGGCTCGTCGGTTCAGGCCGCTTCACTTCTTTGACCGCCAACAATACGACCAGAGTGGCCAGTCCGAGCAGAATACCGGTCAAAAAAAAGATTTCGCGGAAACCGATCACTTCCGCCAAGACGCCGCCGATAAACGGCCCCATGATCGAACCGGCCACCGCTCCGGATTGCAACAAACCGAGCGCATATCCGGCATGTTCTTTGGGCGTATTGGTGGCCGTCAATGAAATGGAAGCGGGAATAAATCCGGAAATCGTACCGTTCAACATGCGTAACAACAACAATTGCAGCGGTGAAGTGGCCAATCCCATCAGCATGATCACAACCGACATGCCGAATCCCGAACGCAACACCATAATTTTACGCCCGTACCGGTCCGCCAGCGTGCCCCACACCGGGGCCATCAGACACGAAGTCAAGAAATTGGCGCCAAAGACCAATCCCGCCCACAGTTGTACTTCCGCAGGGTTCTTCATGCCCAATTCCTGCAGATACAACGGCAGAAACGGGACGACCATCGACATCGCGCTCAAAACCAAAAACTGCGATACCATGAGAATGTACAAATTTCGTCGCCAAATGGGCATAAAGGTCCTCTCCCGATGTTTTCGTCTTTCGCTTTCCTTCTATTTCGCCGAGCGAAATATTAAGATGAGAAAAAGCC
The DNA here is from genome assembly GCF_016938855.1 of Polycladomyces zharkentensis. Classification (NCBI taxonomy): domain Bacteria; kingdom Bacillati; phylum Bacillota; class Bacilli; order Caryophanales; family Thermoactinomycetaceae; genus Polycladomyces; species Polycladomyces zharkentensis. Next base: position 484,867 of record NZ_JAFHAP010000004.1, read on the forward strand.
GCCCTTGTGAGGGCAGCTATTTTTCCGTCTTGATTTCAACAGATGATCCATGCTTCGACTTTTCCAACGTACGTTGAAAATCGGTCGTCCATTCGCGCCGCAGGGAACGTTCCACGCGTGTGACATAGGGAAGGCGTTCAATTTTTCGGATCGTTTGATCTGATTTGCGGCCATCGATATAGAGGTACACATATTTCAACCGCTTGGAGACAAAATGGATGTTTCCCATACGCCGCAATGAACGCGCTGCCTTCAGATCCTTGACCCACACAGCCAAACCCAGCCGGTCAGAAAAAGGAAACGACATGATCGGCTCTCCTTTTTGTGCCGTGTTGTGCAAAGGTTGTTTACCTTTTGGAAAGGCAGTGCATTACACTTTTATGGTAACATGTCAGCTCTGCCCAGATCAACCGCCGAACATTTCCTGCACCTATACCTTTTCCGATCGGATTTGGTACAATAGGAGAAATCCTGTCGCGGCAGACAACACCGCCAATCTGAAAATGGGAGTGTGACGAACAGGCGGTTTTCCGCCGGTTCTCATGAAAACCACCACGCTGTACGAACGTTTTGCGACACAGTTGAAATCATCCCCTTTGTTGACCGATGTTCGGCTTCGAACGTTTGCCGGCGTTCATTTTCTGTATTTGCACCCGGCTGACGACCGTCATTCCCATGAACTGGACGGGCTGTTGGAACAGACGGCGTATGAGCTGGTCAAAGGGACGGAATGGTCATTTAACTGTCAATTCGTACGTTCCTCGGGAGGCACACGCGTATACCGACTTCAGTTCCGCGTGCCGGACGTCAAAAGTTTTTGCTGCGGCAATCAGTGTCCTCAGTGCGTCCTTCTCCGCCCTAAACAGTAAAACCGCAGCGTTTTACCGACGTGTTCCCGTCAACCGGATCATTGGCGGGCACTTTGATCGACTCAGATACGGCATGGGCGATTGTCCGGCTCACTTGATACAGCAATCGGTCCAATGTCGATTCCGCTTCCAAGTAGGCTGCGATCAGCGGATGCTCCCGCAGGCGGCGTAGAAACACTTCGGCCTCTTCTTTGGCAGCATGATAATCGGGATGGTAATGCCCGAAACGCTGACATTCCTCAAAACGTTCCTTTTTCTTTTGAAACTCCCGGATCAGCGCTTGTACCCGTGCATCCTCGCGGAGTTGTTTTTTCAATTGCAAATAACGGGTCACTTCCTCGGACTCGTTGATCTGATCAGCCAAACGGTAGGTTTCCAGCAATATTTCAGTCATATCGAGCGATGCCATCGCATCATCCCTCCATGCGTCCATTGTACCACAACCCCGTGCGTGCCGGGGGCTGTCTGGTAAATAATGTCCACAATGCTTCCCCGGCTCGCTCCATCTGCACCCGGCAGGGAAGCGGATGATGACCGCTCCGCCCCGGTCAGCGCAGGACGCGGGGAAAGTACGCTTCGCTTTCAGAACATTGCCCGCGATCTCAATCTCGCGCTTACGAATCTTCGATCGCCTGAGAAAACATTGTTCCATACTCTGGACACTACCCGCTCAATTCGTCCGGAATGAGGATCTGCACGGCGGACAGCTCTTCCAGTTTCCAGTGTTCCTCCTCGCCACGACGGTTTTGCCCCCGGATCAGCCATTGACCACCGACATTGTCGACTTGCTGCGGGAAAAAGCGGACCGGCTCCGCTCCTTCCCACGTCGCCATCATCTCCAAATCCCATTTTGCCGCTTTTCGAACCATATCCAAAACGGTGGTTCGATGATACGCACGCAAGCCCGACGTCCACATCCGGGGCAAATGCTGTATGCCGGGTACCGCCTCATTGATCTCCGGATACGTATCAACCAAATGCGCGTCCTCTCTCATCGCCCTGTCAGAAAAACGACGACCCGTTGATCCGAGGGAGGGTGAAGGCGGCAGTCGCCACCATATTTGTTCTGTTTCTTCAACCAACCCCGGCAAGAAAGGATATCCTTGTCCGTCCAACAACTCCTGCAATTGTGCGAGCTCCATTCCGGCCACCCGGAAGACGGTGGGACCGATCCTTTTTTGCAACCTGGGGCCGATTTCCGGATGTTGTTCCAATTCATCGGCCAACCTCTCGTCCTGACATTCCAGCAATATACAGTTGTGAAAGGTAATGCGCCCCGCTTGATCCGCCCACTGGCTCACACCGATCCGTACGTTATCGGGCAATGGAGCGGCGCTGATCCGCTTCAGCTCGGAAAGAATTTCTCCGGTTGACATCCCCTGCGTTCTTCCTCGACGGACTGAATCGACCGTCAACAGATAGGTCAACATCCGGTCTCCGCCCACATAATCGGCAAATTGTGCCAACCGCCACCGTTCAGCCAAGGGAAACGTGAAAGGGATCAGCACTTCAAAATCCGGTTTGACAAAGCCCTTGTCCGGTGTTTCCACCAAAGGGGCCGCAAAAGGCGAACAGCTGCTCCACCGCCAGTATGACCGATTTTCCTTCCGGCCCAGATCAACCCATCCCATCACCTGAAGGGTCCGCAGCCATCGTCGGATCAGAGAGCGGTTCGGCTTTTCCCCGTGAGGCAGCGGATTTTCTCCACCGTCAACCGGTGTCCAGTCCCTTCCCTTTTCCTCCAGCACCCACCACCATGCCTCCTTACCCGGATCATCCTGTAGCAGGCGCCGTTTCACCCAATCGTACAACCGACGTTGTGCGATCCGTTCCGATATGTGCAACCATTCCCTTACCACCGCCTCCCGCAGAACAAGCCGGTCCTCCACCACCTCAACCAGTTCCCAGTCGCGGGCCAGATCCCAGACCAATTTCAACGCAGACGGTTGATCATCCCCTTCACCGTTTGGGGTCCACGGGGTGTGGTTCAACGCTTCCGTTTCCATCTCCAATTCCGCGTTCCATTTTTGCGCGGTCCGCTTGTACAGCCGTCCGTCTTGCGTCAACCGGGGTGATTGTTGGTGAATCAAGACCAAAAATTGAAACAGATCGTGGTACAAACCGCCTCCGGCCAGTTGTTCCGCTTGAACGTCGGGAATCGGACGGCTCGTCTGCTTCTCCTTCCATCTCAGACAAAACCATGCCCGGCGAACCTCTTCCGGGCACAGGTGACCCAACTGTCCGCCCGCACTGCGAACGGCATAGACCAATCCCTTTTGCCTGAGCCGCAGCAGGGCGACACGCAGCGACACCGACGGCAAGAAGCGCGCTCCTTCCCGTTTTCCCAAATCCCGTCCGCCCCACACGCCGCTGCCGACCACAAAAGTGAAATGATCCATCCACGCCTGTTCGGCCTCGTCCATGTGTTCCCGTAACTTCCGCAAATAATCAGCATCAGACAATCGTTCAGGCAGTCGCTCCGCTTCTTTACCCGCCAATCCGTGCCGTTCGGCGATCCGGGAACGAACGGACGGGGACAGGGATCGGTAACACGCCGTGATGTTCACTGTTCCACCTCCCATTGCTCGGCATCCCGGATGTTGTATCGGTATCCCTGTTCCACCAAAAAGAGCTGACGGTGCATGGCCATCTCCTGATCGACTGTATCCCGGGAAACGATATGGTAAAAATGAGCCTGGTTCCTGCCCTGTTTGGGGCGCAGAATCCGGCCCAGCCGCTGGGCTTCTTCCTGCCTGGAACCAAACGCCCCGGATACCTGAACTGCCACACCGGCATCTGGCAAATCGATCGCAAAATTGGCCACCTTGGAGACGACCAACACAGGAATTTCTCCTTTCCGAAACCGTTCGTACAGCCGATCCCTTTCCCGCTGCGCCAACCGTCCGGTAATCAGCGGCGCCGACAATTCCTGCGCAATCTCTTCCAACTGACTTAAGTATTCGCCGATGATCAATACCGACTCACCAGCATGCCGCCGCAGGATGGCTCTCAGCACCGCCACCTTGTTCGGATTTTCGGCGGCAATCCGGTACCGGTGCCGTTTTTGTGCGCATGCATACAGCTGCCGTATCTCCGGAGGCATCGGGGTGCGAATCTCGGTGCAAACCGCTTCTGCAATCCAGCCTTTCGACTCCAGCACTTTCCACGGCACATCGTATTTTTTGGGACCGATCAAGCTGAATACATCCTCTTGGCGCCCGTCCTCTCGGACCAACGTCGCCGTCAACCCCAATCGCCGCTTGGCCTGTAAATCGGCTGTAGCCCGAAATACGGGCGCAGGCAACAGGTGAACCTCATCATAGATGATCAAACCCCAATCCCGTTCTTCAAACAACTGCATATGGGTAAACGGGGCGTTCTGGTTGGACCGGTGGGTCAAAATCTGATAAGTGGCCACTGTCACGGGGGCCACCCGTTTGATCTCCCCTGTATATTGCCCCACACACGTCTCGGGAAGATACGTTTTGTCCAGAATCTCGCGCACCCACTGCCGGACGGAGGTGGCATTGGGGGTCAGGATCAGCGTTTCCCGCTTCACCCTCGCCATCGCGGCCAACCCGACGATCGTTTTTCCCGCCCCGCACGGCAGAACCAATACGCCGTTCCCACCGTAAACCGATCCGGATCGATAAAAAGCATCGGCCGCATCCCGCTGATAGGATCGCAATGCAAACGATTCCCCCGACCGGCACCGGTCCCTGAGCGCAACATCCAATGCTTTTCCTTCGCTGTACCCGGCAATGTCTTCCACCGGATACCCCATGCGTAAAAACAATTGTTTCACTTTTCCTCGCCATGCAGGATCGATCACAACCGTTGTCTCATCCAACGTTTTCAATGCCAACTCCCGCACTTCGGGCATCTGTATGAGCGCTTTCCACAACGATCGATCCCTGCATCCGAGTGTTAAATCGTTTCCGATCCGACGCAACTGGATCTTTCCGTACCGAGACATCCAATCCCGTACTTGGTCCAACAACGTGGATGGCAATTCAAATTTGCTGTAGCGCGTCAACACATCGGTCACTTCCTCCACAGTGACGCCGCTGGCTGCCGCATTCCAAAGAGACAAGGGTGTTAAACGGTATGTATGAATGTACTCCGGGTTTTTGACCAGCTCCGCAAATGACGCCAAACGATCCCGCACCTCGTCAAACAACGGATGCCTCACTTCCAGCAATAGCGTACGGTCCCTCTGTACGATCAATGGCAGATCGGGTCGATACACCCTTCACCCCTCCTTCCATCTACTGTTTATTTTGATCAAGAATACACAAAACATGACAAGGAGCCCATACCAGTTGGAAATTTGTTCAATCCATTGAAAACCGTTGAAACTTTTCCCAGACAAAAGGTGTCTATAAAAGAAAAGGAGAATGATACAGGAGGGTACCGCATGAAAAAGCCATGGAAGGTGATCGTCATGCTGTCACTGGTCTTGATGATGGGCATCACCGGTTGTGGCGGAGGGATGTCCCGCGATCACGGGACCCCGGAAGGAAAAACGCCCCAAGACGACGCGGACATCCCTTTTCGTCAAGAATCGCCACAACAACTGCCCGTTGAAGTGAAGAAACGGTGGGAGGAGCTGCAAGCGACGGGCGAGCCAACCGGTGTCGCTGTTCATACGGATAAACACACCTATGTGATCGCAACGTCAGGTATGCGACCAACAGGCGGCTATCGCCTCAATATCCAGCGTATTCACCGCCAAGGACATACGGTGGTTGTCTATGCCGAAGAGCAGGCTCCTCCTCCCGGATCACTCGTCACCCAAGTGATCACCTACCCGACAACGGTCGTCTCCATCCCCTTGCAGACGGACGTCACATTCCAATTCCAGATCAAGACCGCCCGGCCTCCAGCCCAAACGTAAAAGACCTGCCGCATGCCAACGTAACGGGGCTGGGCGATCAGCCTCTCCAACCGCCACTTAGTTCCGCCCATACAGGCTTTTCACGTGTCAACGTGCCGCTTCGTCCGCATGAATCGGACCCGGATCGCGAGGATGATCGGGACCTTTCGGAGACACGATCTCCGGCTGATGCGGACTCGTGATCTCCGGTTCCCGGATGGCCGGCGGGATCTCGGGGACCCCTCTTTCCCGAATTTCCATCATTTTTTCCCTCCTTTCCTCTTTCATTTCATTGTTCCCCGCCATGCCGTTTTCCACAAAAAAACCCTTCGGAGGAAACCACCATCCGAAAGGCAACATGCAAGGAAGGGTGGAAACCATGAAAGGGTTCCAATGACAGGAATATGTGTCCAACAGGCTCCGGATTCATCTGTTTTCATCCTGGTCCGCGAAATCTTCGGTATCTGCGTTTTCTGTCTCCGGCATTCGAATCCAGGGAGATTCCGGAGATGCCATCGATTCCCACAAAGGCTCCTCCGCTGGATCAAATTGGTGAAACGCGGCCGGTTGTTCCGAATCCGCTTCCCGCACAGCATACGGTAATTCGCTGGGGGCGGTCGACTCCGGAAATGACCAACCCGGCACTTCATTGTACATGGGTGGAACTCCCCACCATGACGTCCACGGTGTCCATGGAGCAAAGGAAGGATAGGATTGGCAGCTCCGGCAATTCCCCGAACCCTCCCATCCTCGCGTCCATGCATAAGGCCAGCCCTGCTGGCCGCCAAGGGACGGCATCATGGACCATGGCCATCCCATCCATGTTCCCGTCCCCGGAAAGCCGGATGATCCCCCACACGGTTGAAATCCGGGATAACCGGGATAACCCGGCACTCCGGCCACTGTCCAAGGTGACATTTCCGTCTGTGTTGGGAAAATGGATTGCCACCACTGCCACGGGTAAGTCATGCCTGGGTAAGGTTGTCCGGTCGAATGGATATCCATGCCGTTTCCCTCCTTTGTTTCATCGAAATTGTATGAAAAGAATGCCTGTCTTAGACCGTCCCTTCCTTTTGCGGTAAAATAATACGGACAGGAAATGTTCCCCATCACGCCAGGGCGACCTGACGATGAAAAGGAACAGATTGGACACAATAAGTGTGGTGGGTGTGTCATCAGTCCGGGATGTGTCTTGCGATTCGAAACGGCCCTTTTCGATCCGAATGCCATTGCGCTTTGCAAAAGCGGCGTGAGAGGGGAAACAGCACACAACGAAATGGATTACCAGATACAGTCTCACCTGTGCCGATGTGACGAACATCATGAACGGGGGGGTTCTTCTGCCGTTGGAATACGTGATCATCCTTTTGTTCAAATTCACACTCGTCTTTTTGCTCGTACTGGCGAACGGCTTTTTCGTCGCGGCGGAGTTCGCGATTGTCAAAGTGCGTTCCACACGGATTGCCCGGCTGACGGAGGAAGGAAACCGTCGGGCCAAAGCGGCGGAAAAAGTATTGGCCAATCTGGATGCTTATCTGTCAGCCACTCAGCTGGGCATCACATTGGCTTCGCTCGGTTTGGGTTGGATCAGCGAACCGGCTGTTGCCCGTGTGATTGATACGGCACTGCAATGGCTTCATCTGCCCGAGTGGATGATACATACGGTATCGTTTGCCATCACGTTTATCCTGATCACGTTTCTTCACATCGTGTTAGGAGAAATGGCGCCCAAATCACTGGCCATTCGGCGATCGGAGAATATCACCCTGTTCACCTCGCGTCCGCTGATTTGGTTTTATCGCTTGTTTTATCCGTTTATCTGGGTGTTGAACAATGCCGCCAACCAAGTGTTGAAATGGCTGGGGATCGAACCCGTACCCGATCACCAGACGGCACACGACGAAGAAGAAATTCGCATGTTGGTGGAGCAAAGCCACAAAAGCGGGTTGATCGACCAGACCGAACTGTCCTTGTTTGACAACATTTTTGATTTCACCGACCGCGTGGCAAGGGAGATCATGGTTCCCCGGGTCGATATGGTCTGCTTGTACACCCATCTGTCATTCGAGGAAAACATGAAGATCGTCAAGGAAGCGCAATATACCCGGTTTCCCCTGTGCGGCAAAGACAAAGACGACATTCTCGGCATCATCCATATTCGCGATATCTATGAACGGCTGGCGGAAGGAGAGACACCTGATATCACCCAGTTGGTCCGCCCGACCATCTTGGTGCCGGAGACGATGGAAATCAAGGATATCCTGCGAATTCTGCAAAAAAACCGGGCCGGTATGGCCGTTGTCGTCGACGAATACGGCGGTACATCCGGCCTGGTGACCACAGAAGACATCATCGAAGAGATCGTCGGCGAAATTCAGGATGAATTTGACGACGAACGGCCGTTTTTCCAACAAAAAGGAGACGAGACGTCGATCGACGCCCGTCTGCTCATCGAAGAAGTCAACAAACATTTCAACATTCACATCGAAGATCCTGACAACGATACGATCGGCGGATGGATCTTCTCGCAACTGCAGGAAGTACCCAAAGTGGGGGACCGTGTCACATACGACGGCCTTCTCTTCATCGTGCAGGAAATCGATCAGCGCAGCGTCACCCGTCTGCTTGTCAAACCGGCGCCGTCCGAAAACCGGAAGTCGTCATCATAATCGGCGGATCTCCCGGGTTTGCTCCACCTGCGCCCTCAAAGAAGCAGGTCATGTCGCTCCGACCAGGAGCGCAGGACGCAGGCAAACTACGCTTGCTTTAAGGAAGTTGCCCGCGATTTCCTTCCTTCACTTTCCGTGTCTTCGCTCGGCTTGGCTTAGGTCTTCGCTCACCTGGGCTAGCATTTACTCCATTGCGGATTCACCAAAAACGCCTTGCCTGCTGCCTCCCCCTACGGGGAGGCATTTTTTCACCGAAACGAAGCTTTCCACATATGCTAAAGACCAAAACATACGTCGGTCTAACCGAACAGCAGCGACGTGGAGGAAGCCGAATGTCCATCCTGTTCGATTTGCCGTGGGGAACGTTTGACCTGCATACGCATACAACCGCCTCTGACGGGGAGTATCCGCCCGCACAACTCGTAGCGAAAGCGAAACAGGCCGGTTTGTCCACCATCGCCATCACGGATCACGATACATTGGCGGGAATCGAGGAAGCCCGGCATGCGGGTGAACGCGAGGGCATCCGGGTCATTCCGGGTGTGGAGATCACGACCCGCTTCCTGACGACCAGCGTGGATGTTCTGGGTTATGCGTTTGACCATCCTCTTCGGCTTCATCAAAAACTGGCGGAATACAGGGAAGCCCGCCGAAAGCGGGCGGAACGCATCCTGGAAAAACTGGACGAACTGGGGATGAAGCTTTCAATGGAAGAAGTGTCGGCTTTCAGCGCCGACGGGGTAATCGCCCGCCCGCACATTGCCAAAGCGCTTGTACGAAAAGGATATGCACCGGATGTGCAAACCGTTTTCGATCTGTACCTGGCGGACGGTCAACCGGCGTTTGTCAATAAACAGTCCTTATCAACCGAAGCATGCATTCATCTCATACGCAAAGAGGGCGGAAAAGCGGTATTGGCTCACCCCGGATTGATCCGGGATGACCGATATCTCGCCGATCTGTTGAATCTGGACTGGGACGGGATCGAAGTGTGGCATCCCGCCCACACGTCTGACCAAATCCGTTTCTTTCAACATCTGGCTCAGGAAAGAGGACTTACTGTCACCGGAGGTTCCGATTTCCACAATGACGAGCGCCGGCTGGGGTGTTTCGGCAAAGGAATGATCAGTCCGGATGCCAAACAATGATTTTCATGCCCGTTCGACCGTTGTGCCGAATGGATTGCACCACCATGTACGGAAGACGTTTCACCGTTTTTCTTTTGGCTCCTGCAGGATACTTCCTATGATGGTTTTTCCTGTTCGAACGTGATTTCATTGATGACGGCAATGCCTTTTGTCCCGGTCGTTTCCCTTTCCCCTTCCCTTTCGCACCCTTTTTTGCCGGTCTTCCATTCCTTTGCTTTCCTTTTCTGCCCACGGGTCCCCCGGAGACTTGCCCGCCCTCTTCTACCTCCCACGATTCGTCCGTGTCATCCGCTTTCCACTCCGTATCCTCATCGACATCATCTTCTTGATCGTCATCTTCATCTTCGTCTTCTTCATCATCTACCTCTATCTGGATACGAACAAGATGATCTTTCACGTGCTGCTTCTTTTCCGCCCGTTCCTCATCCTCTCCATCAAATTCCTCTTCCTCCCATTCTTCTTCCTGCCAGTCTTTCGGATGGTTCATCGCCCTTTCCCACCCTTTCCAACAAAAGTCCTCTCTTTCGTTCTATGTCCCCATCACTCCATCGGTTTGGGCGAGCGGCGAAACCGAGGCGTTCATCCTGTGTTTTCACATTTCTCACCAGGCCAAAATTTCTTCAGACAGGGACGGTGCACATCCAGCCAGGATGTTGGAAAGGACAGCATCACGCAGCAACAGTCCGATCCGCTGTCATTCCCCCGACCCTCCTTGCCATTCCTCTTCCCCGCGAGGCAAGATGCGGTTGCGAATGTCCGGGAACAGTTGTTCCACCATCCGGTCCCATGTCCACAATCCGCGCCGTCTCTATCACCTGTTTCGCCAGGATTTCCCTGAAGTATAAGGATAAGGTCCGAGGGCAATGATTGCGGTTGTATCAAGAGCCAGTCAACGGATTTGCACCAAACCGGCTCCCGTCAAACGGGAAACGCCGATGCGCCTGGCACGTCTGATCAATATTTGTTTCAGCGCCGGAAGGGACAAACCCGGGTTCAATTGTTTGAATACCGCCGCCGCCCCCGCCACATGCGGTGTCGCCTGTGACGTCCCGCTCAAAACGGCATAACGGCCACCCGTAAAAGTACTCAAAATTCTTACACCAGGAGCGGCGATGGCCACTTCCGGCCCCGTCGAGGAAAATGGGGCACGGCGATTGTTTTTGGCTAATGCGGCCACGGCGATGGCACCGGGTATTTTCCCGGGAATTTCCACGTTATTGCCTTTGCCGTTGGCATTCCCGTTGTTGCCCGCTGCAGCAACCACGAGAATTCCACGATTGATCGCGGCATTGATCGCGGCAACCAGATTTCCGGGAACGGTTGTCCCGCCGCCGATACTGATGTTCAAAATGTGCATACCGTGATCGATGGCCCATTCAATTCCCCGGATCAATGTCGTCAACGTCCCCACGCCGCGACCGTTCAATACCTTGATGGCATACAATTGCGTAGCCGGTGCCACACCCACCACACCTATCTGATTATTGATCGCGGCAATGATCCCGGCTACATGCGTCCCGTGTCCGTTATCATCCTGTGGGGAGGCACCCGGTTTAATCAGGTTGACCCCACCCTTGATGTTGCCTCTGAGATCGGGGTGGGTCAAATCGATCCCGGTGTCGATCACACCCACGCGTACGCCCATGCCGGCGTTTTGTGCAGGTTTGCCGTTCCAAACACGACGGATGTTCCAGGGCAACACCTGTCGCGCAGAACGCGATGATTTCTGAAGGTTGCGAGCGCGGTAAATCTCTTCCACCCTCGGTGAAGGCAACTTTACCAAACGGTCTCGTTCGACCAAAACGAGATCAGTATCGCGTAATAGCGCTTTCAACGCTTTGGCCGAAGGTACGACGGCGGACACTGATCGACTGTAGCGGCTGACATGATAGACTTTCCCTCCCCATTGTCGGATCTTTTCCGGTTTGGGGCGGGTACGAAACAGAAACGTATACCTTCGATCTTTCATCATGTTTCATCACCTCATACGACAATGTATGAGGCAACTAGAATGAAAGATTGGACGAGACGCTTGAGCCATCGGTTGATTTTTAGCGGCTCAACCACGGTGAACCTTTCATAACTTTTTGGTAGAACTCGTATGCGAGAAACCGAAACATCCTTTCGCTATACGGTCACGTTTGAACGACCGGATGACCCTCAGTCACATCCGTTATTTCTTGTTGAAGAGATGGACAATCGGCAAACAAAATAAGCCGGTCTCCCTATCGGGAGAAACCGGCCTGTGAGACTGCTTTCATCAGACACACCCCGGAGACGGGAGTCGCTCGGATCGAGAGAGCTTTCGTTAACTCACCGGCTCCAACCGCGGCGACAATGCATGCACCTGACGCATCAGCTCATCAAACTTGTCGAACGTGAGCTGCTGCGGTCCGTCTGACAACGCCTTTTCCGGCTGCGGATGCACTTCAATCATCAAGCCATCCGCACCGACTGCGATCGCCGCTTTGGCCAACGGCGTTACATAGCGCCATTTTCCGGCCGCATGGCTGGGATCGACGATGATCGGCAGATGACTCAAGTGTTTGACAACCGGAACGGCACTGATATCCAGCGTGTTCCGCGTGTATTGTTCAAACGTGCGAATTCCGCGTTCACACAGGATTACATGGGGATTGCCTTCGTTCAAAATATACTCGGCCGCCATCAGCCACTCTTCAATGGTGGCGGAGAGACCTCTTTTCAACATCACCGGTTTGTTGATCCGTCCCACCTTTTTGAGCAGATGGAAGTTTTGCATGTTGCGGGCGCCCAATTGCAGGATGTCGACGTATTCGGCCACCATCTCCAGATTTTCCGGATCCATCACTTCGGAGATGATCGGCATGCCGGTTTTTTCGCGCGCTTCGGCCAACAATTTCAGACCTTCCTCACCCAATCCCTGGAACGAGTAAGGAGACGACCTCGGTTTGAACGCCCCGCCGCGCAAAATATGCGCACCCGCTTTTTTCACCGCTTCCGCCGTGGCCATCAACTGCTCCCGGCTCTCGACGGAACACGGTCCGGCAATCACCACCGGTTCCCCGCCGCCGATCACGACGTTGCCCACTTGAATGCGGCTCGGCTCCGGGTGAAAATGACGACTGGCCAATTTGAACGGTTCGCTGACATGTACCACTTTTTCCACGCCGGGAAGCCGTTCAACCGGCAGTTCTGAGATTTTCCGCTTATCGCCGATCAAGCCGAGAATCGTTTTGTCCACACCCCTGGAGTAATGAACCTGAATCCCTTTTTCCTCCAACTGACGGACAATGTTCGCCACCTGCTCATCCGTTAAGTTCGGTTCCAATACCAGGATCATGACGTGCCGCCTCCTTGAATCGAATATCCATAATAACAAAGCTCCCCATCCGTAAGGGACGAGGAGCTCGCGGTACCACCCTTATTGAATCCGAAGGATTCCACTCAGTCGCACGGAACGGTCGTCCGCACGATTCCCGATATCGGGGGAAAGCCGGTTTGACCTACTCCGTGGGGCTACTGATCAGCCTCAACGTTTCAGCCAACTGCTCCGAGGGGTAATTCGGTCAATGGGCCGATACCGGTTCGCAGCCACCACCGGCTCTCTGTAATCGGGTCTCCACTGCCTACTTTTCCTCTTCAACGCTTTTGGGTATGAAAGTGAAATTTGATTTATAACTTACCACGTTCCGGGATATCTGTCAACAGGCGAATGACGAATTGAAGATGACGAAAGGGGATGGGGCGATTGAATGAAGTGTTGCTTTCTTTTGATCTGGATCACACACTGATGATCAACCCGTTTCGACGTTGGGTGTTTCCGGAGATCAACCGTTGGTTGCAATCGCATTTTTCGGAAGAAAATCCCGTGAACCGCCTTATCCGTGAACACCGGAGACGGCTCTTGAACGGTGCCTGTCCGAAAGCCTACGACTGGGATGACATTCTGAGATCGGTCGCCTCGGGACGATCTATCCCCTTTACTGTACGCGAGTTGGTGGAAAAACACACATGCGTGGGGAAAGTATGGTTGTTTGCGGACGTGTTGCCGGCTATGGATCGATTGGCCCAAGCAGGCGCCCGCATGGTGGCGGCCACCAACGGATTCACGCGATACCAGCGCCCGGTGACGGACTGTCTGGGCTTGACCCCATATTTCGACAGGTTCCACACACCGGAGGAGATGCAGTGCGCCAAACCGCAAGCTGCGTTCTTCCATTTCGGAAAAGGGAGTCGGGTGATCCATGTGGGAGACCGGTTGGATCAAGATGTGTTGGGAGCGAACCGGGCTCACCAGATATCCGTGTGGATTTACCGCGAAATGTCGTTGGAGTTGATAAAACTTCCTGTTTCCGAACGAAACCGTCACCCGTTGCTTTCCGCATGTCTTGCTGCCCGGCTCCATCGGGAAGGTGTACCGACGGAGCTTCACGAAGCATGTCACCCCCAATATGTGATCTATACCTTGGATGAACTGCCGGAAATATGGGAGCAGGAAAGTGGGTCTGAGGGCATATCTGACAAGTGGTGAAATGGAGGGAACCCTTCCTCTGGGGAGTGACCGGGAAAGGGTTCCCCGGAAAGCCACTTTGATCGGATAGACAGCCACGGTCTAGGAGATGACTTTTGTCGATTGATCCGGCAGTCCTTCATCGCTTTCGACCCGTTCCGGGTCCGACGCCTGAATGAAAAGGCGGGCCAATTCGTCATGGCCTTTTTGGTTGGGATGCACTTCGTCGGCAAAATAATCATGACGATGGAGAAACGTGTCAAACGGGTCGACCCAATGAACGCCGTGTTGCCGGCACAACCGCTGGTATGCCTGGTTCATTGAGGTGATCAACCGGGTGGCCAGCCACAAGCTTTGCTCATAAGCGGGCAGGGGCAAATAAAACCCCAACAGATGGATCGTCGCCTCCGGATTGTACTGCCTGAGTAACCCCAGGATGCGATCCACTTGCTTTTGCACGCGCCGCATGGTACGCGTCAAACTGATGATGGAAACACCGTTCGTTTCATACGTTCGAATGAAATCGCAGCCACCCGTGGTTACGGTGATATGGGACATACGGGCAATCAACCGGCCGATTCCCGGATTTCCCAACATCGAAAACAGTTCCTCCGACGTCATTCCGGAAACGCCCCAGTTTCGCAACCGGCAATCCTCCGTGCGACGCAGGTGGTTGAAAAACTGCTCAACAAAAGGAACGCGAGCCCCAATACCTTCCGTTAACGAATCGCCCAAAGCCAAATAGGCGATCTCACTCATGACAATCCGCCGCTCCCTTCCTCCGCTGGCGGCATTTCCAAAGCCACTGCGTGGGCGATACACGGGATGGATTCGCCTTGTTGATAAGAAATCGGACTTAGCAAAGCACCCGTTGCAACCACCAGTACCCGCCGCCATGTACCCTGACGCATCTGCTTCAAAATGTGTCCGTAGGTCACCACCGCACTGCTCGCACATCCACTGCCGCCGGCAAAGACTTCATGACCCGGACTGTATATCATCAACCCGCAATCCCGAAACCGCTCACCGAGGTCATACCCCGCCTGCTGAAGCAGATCGGCGGCGATGGGGTGTCCCACTTTGGCCAAATCGCCGGTGACGATCAAGTCGTAATCTTCCGGACTGCGACCCGTATCTTGGAAATGAGTCTGAATCGTGTCAACAGCGGCAGGAGCCATCGCCGTTCCCAAATCAAAGGGATTTTTCACACCCCGATCGACCACTTTTCCAATGGTGGCATAGCGGATGACGGGACCGTCTCCGCCCCGTCCGACCACGGCTGCTCCGGCTCCGGTCACCGTCCACTGTGCCGTGTCCGTTTTCTGTCCTCCGTATTCCGTCGGATAACGGTATTGTTTTTCCGCAGTGGCGTTGTGACTGCTGACGCCGGCCACTGCATAGGGCGTATACCCTCCATCCACCAACGCCGCCGCCAACGACAAAGACAGCATGGAAGTGGAGCAGGCACCATACACGCCCATAAACGGCATTTGGTGAGTTTTGGCCGAGAAGGATGAGGTGATATTCTGGTTCAACAGGTCACCCGCCAGATAGGCCGGAATGTCCGATGTCTGCAATCCGGCTTTTTCCACGGCCGTGGCGACCGCATCCTCCAACATCTTCCGCTCGGCTTTTTCCCATGTGTCCTGCCCGGCGTACAGATCCGTGTAAATGATGTCGTAGTCATCCTTCAGCAATCCTTCGCCTTCTTTTGGCCCCACCACCGCTGCGCTGGACAAGATTCGAACACCCGACGGATAAACCCATGTACTTCTTCCCAGTGCTTTCGTTCCGTTGGTCGCCATTGCCCACCCTCCTTTCACGAAAAGAACAACGTGCGAATAATCCCGATGAAAAAGGCGGCCACCACGCCGAACACGATGACCGATCCGGCCAATTTAAACATATTGCCGCCAATGCCGAGCACCCATCCTTCCGAGCGGTGTTCCAACGCCGCAGATACGATGGAGTTGGCAAAACCGGTCACAGGCACCGCCGTTCCCGCTCCGGCCCACTGTCCGATCTTGTCGAACACGCCCAATCCGGTAAGCACGGCAGCGATGAAGATCAGGGTGGCCACGGTCGGGTCCCCCGCCTTGTCCGGTTTAAAATGAAAAACATGAATGTACATGTTTTGCAGCAATTGACCGATTACACAAATCAAGCCACCGACCACAAAGGCTTTCAAACAGTTTCGAAACAATTGAGGTTGGGGTTGATACTGTTTCGCCACTTGCTGGTATTGTTCGTTTTGCGCTTGCTCCTCAGCCTGATGCATGGCTTGCTGTTCCGCTTGTTGTTCTTGGTTACTCATATTCGCATCGCACTCCCTCATCAACGATCGCTTTCATATCGTGCGATGAAACCGAAGATTTTATGCGGTGGACATCCGGAAAAGGAGTTTGACGGTCACTTGAAATGGATCAGGCACACCCTGCAAAGCCGATGAACAAAAAAAGGCACGTTTTCCCGTCCGGCAATCGCATTCCGGTCGGGTAAACGCGCCTCCTGCTAGGCCATCATGAAACCAATATATGTGGAACGGCTGTCACTGGGCCGTCACTTTGGCTGTCGGATTGCTGACTTCCAAGCCCCGTGCGGAGGTGATCAGCAAGGTACAACCGTCTTCCGTCGTGGCAGTTTCGCTCACACCGGGAGGAGCATAGTAATAGTCCCCTTGTTCCAAACGAAATTTTCCAAGTTGCACGCTTCCTTCGATGACATACACTTCTTCTCCACCGACGTGTTCATGCATCGGAAAACGGCCACCGGACTCCAACTTCAGCAAAATGCTGTATTCATCGCCGCTTTTTCGCAGATAGCTCAGTTGCACCCCTTTTCCCATCGGAATCCAGTCACTGCCACCCTTGCGGATTACATAGGGCCCCTCCATTGATTTTGCAACCCCCTTCGCCATTTGGGTTCATTGTACTGCAAATTCGGGATATGATTCAACTGACGAAAGCAAACTTTTTGCAAGAAAAAGAGGGGAGTCTCTCCCCTATTCTCAATTTTCATCCTTATCGAGCGCGCCGACGGAACAGATCAATCCCGCCAAGCAGGATGTTAGCCAGACCGAATCCAAACACACCCCAACCGCACGGATGGGCGGAACGGGTTGTACGGAACCAGTTTTTCCGTTTGCGGTTGATCAGTGAGACACCCAGTGCAGAAACCAATGTACCCAGCATGACGGGAATCAGACCTTTTCTCATGACACATCCTCCCTTCGTGTTTAATGTGACCGAGTCCGGCGTGTTTGTTGTCTGGTATTTTTGCCCTCCCGCCAAAACGAGCGAAGCCACTCTTCACATTCACTGCGGAGCCATTCGTTGTCAAACCAGTGCCGATAGAAAAAACCGCGGAACCGCGCCTGCACTTCCCTCGCATCCGACCACTGGCGCACCTCCACGATGTGCCCTCCGCATCTTCGCAGTTGCCGGCGGCATTGCATCCGCTCCTGTTCCACGCGCTGAATGACCTCCGCCATCGTTTCCTTCCACACTCTGCCAAGCTTTAACGGGAGACGCTCCATCCCACGTTGATCGATTTCCAGTGCGCGGGCCAGTACGTCCAATACCACCAGCTGCTTGATGAGATTAGCGAATCGGTTGTATTCCTCCGGCGGAATCATCATGGACATCACCTGCCTGGCCATTACACCCGTATCATTTCACGTTTTTTATTATATGCGAACATATGTTTTGATAACGACGGAAATGATATCCAAAAATAAGCGAACGCCGCCTTCTGTCCCCATAATGGGACATGAAAAGGCGACGTGCCGTATTTATCCCGTGCTCCAATCCCAACGGGATGGGTTGATATTTTCCCTCGCTGCTGTTTAAAAGGGGATCGTGGGAAAATGATCATTCTCGCCTGGGTTGGTGCATCACGATGACAACGTTACATTTGCGGCTTGCTGGGCTCGGAAATGTTGCTCAATGCCTGACCCGCTTGATCGGAAAACGGTTCACGAACCGCCATGTCCCCGATCGCCACAACCCCGACCATTTGCCCGTTGTCCACCACAGGCAGACGACGGATTTGATGCTGGGCCATCAGCTGGGAGGCCTCTGCCACCGACATGTCCGGATGGCCCGTGACCGGGTTGCTGGTCATGATGTCGCTCGCCCTCAGGGAATTGGGTTGCCGTTCTGCGATGCAGCGCAGAACCAGATCGCGATCGGTGATGACTCCTTGCAACGCGCCGTTTTCAACAACCGGAATCATCCCGACGTTGTGCTGTTTCATCAGGTTGGCCACTTCATATACGTTGTCTTGCGGCGTAACGTAAGCCACTTGTTGGGTCATGATATCTCTCAGTTGTCCCATGCAGGATTCCTCCTTTTTTCATGCTGCTTTGCTTATTGTGGCGTGCAGGTGTGCGTTTTATTCTCAGGCCTGATCGTTGCGCACATCCACATAGAGCGTGCCGTCCGACTGCAAGCTGGCGTAAAAGACATCACGAAGGGACTGCACCCCTTTTTGCGCCCGGATTTGGTTCATGAGCCACTGTCCGTTCTTGCCGGCCTTTTGCAGGTTTTCGTAGATGACCTGGCCATCGATTACCAATTCCATCGGCATATTGGCGGGATCCGGCGGTTTGGCCAAGCTGTCTTTGGTTAGCGGCTGATATTGCGGTTTCAGCATCACCGTGATTTGTCCGTTGTTTTCCAATACGGCCTGCTGAACTTGGGATATGTCGAATACGCCTTTTTGTCGCAACAGTTCCATCACTTCGTCGAAATGAAACCGGTTTTTTTTCAGATTTTCCTCCATGATCTGGCCGTTTTGGATGACGATGACCGGGTCCCCCTCGAGCCAGCGGCGGGCTTTGCGATTTTTCAGCGAGATATACGACAACAGCAAGGTCAACCCCCCGAACAACACCAGTCCGATCAGATGCTGCCACGTATGCTGGTCGATGTCGGTCGCCAGTGTGGCCGCAATCGACCCGAATGTGATCCCGTTGATATATTCGAAATACGTCATCTGGGCGATCTGTTGTTTCCCGAGAATCATGGTCAACACCAGAATCACGACGAAAGCGATGACCGTCTGAAAGATGACCTCCAAAAAATCCATCTCTGTTCCCTCCCGCATTTGATCGGGTGATAGTATGTCCACTTTTTCCAAAAAAAAGAGGAGCGAAAAACGCTCCCGATCTGTTGATGCAAAACACTCTTCATTCCACCGGTTCCTCCCGCAAATACGACATCGCGGTCTGTATCAGCAACGCGGCCGACACTTTCATGGCCTCTTCGTCAATATCAAATAATGGATGATGATGAGGATAACGGATGCCTCGCTCAGGATTGCCCGCACCGACAAAACAGAAAGCGCCCGGGCGATGCTGCAGGTAGTAGGCAAAGTCCTCTCCGGCCATCACCGGCGGCACTTCCCACACTTTTGCATTCCCCACGATCCGTCGGGCCACTTCAGCCATTCTGTGTGCTTCGACAGCATGATTGACCAGCGGGGGTGTGCCCCACTCAAAATCGACGCGATAAGTGGCCCCGTACATTCGGCAAGTCTGTTCGGTCACCTCGCCAATTCTGGCGGAAACAAACTCGCGAAGCACGGGGTCCAGCGTTCGTATCGTGCCGGTCAACACGCACCGTTCCGCGATCACGTTGCACGCCCGACCACCTTGAATGTGACCAATGGTAATCACACCCGACTTGAGCGGATCGACTTGTCTGCTGACAACGGTTTGCAGGTTGACGACCAGATGGGATGCAATGACGATCGCATCCACCGTTTCATGCGGCAGACCGCCGTGCCCGCCTTTGCCGATCACTTCGATGTGAAATGTGTCCGCTCCGGCCATCAGGGCGTGATCATTCAAAGCGACAACCCCGACAGGAAAGGGAGTCCAGAAATGAACGCCGTAGACAGCATCCACTCCCTCCAAGGCGCCGTCTTCGATCATACGTTCCGCCCCGCCGGGAAGGACTTCTTCGGCGTGTTGGAACAAAAAAACAATCCGACCGGGAACCTCTTCACGGTGTTGACTGAGCAGAACGGCCACACCGAGCAGAGCGGCCGTATGGGCATCATGACCGCAGGCGTGCATGACGCCGGGTACGGTGGACCGGTATTCACACGTCTTCTCATCCTGAATTGGCAACGCATCCATATCGGCACGCAATGCCACCGTACGTGACGATTCCCCGTTCCCGTGAAGAATCCCGATCACTCCTCTTCCGCCTACACCGGTGCGCACCTCCAGACCGGCTTGTTTCAAGATTTTCACCACCCGTGCCGAAGTGCGCACTTCCTGGAAAGAGAGCTCCGGATGCATATGAAATTCACGGCGCCACTTCACCATTTGCGGAAACAGCGCACGAATCGGTTCATTCCAATCTTTCATGTAACAATCGTCCCTCCCGACACCTTCAAGCACCTTGGAATTTCATCTTAACAAAAACGACCTTCAAACAAAAAACCATCCAATGCCACAAGAATTCAAGCGAGGCGGAGACGACTTTTCAGGGGAATCCGGAATCAGTTCCTTTATTGTTGCCAATGGGTTTGCCTTGCACCCGCTGTCAGAACATACTATCATGAGAAGGGATGTGGTTCGCCAAGAGAGGGGGATCCAAGGTGTTGGAAGAAGTCCAGTTGAAAGGGATTCGCAAGACGTTTGGCGAAGTGGAAAGCATTTTGACCGGCCTGGGCTTTGTTCGTTGGTCATGGGATTACAACAAAGCCACCTTTGATATGAAATTCCATGATGAAAAAACCGGTCAGGACTACTATTTGCGCATTATGGCCCGGGCGGTGGAAGGACAGTTGGAAAACCCCAAGGCCTTAGTGGAGCTGGAAAATGCCGCTTTTGCCCGTCATATTTTTCCGCACGGTCTGGATTATTCGGTGGAGATCCCGGAAGCGTTTCGTGAAGCCGTTGCCACCGTCCTGAAAAAGGTTCATCAGAAATTGACCGCATGACAGACGACAGCCGCCATTGATGGCGGCTTTTTCTTCAGCGTACGCGCTCTTCCTGTTCGTCTTCTTTCTCCTTGACGTCGACGCCCTCCACCTTGACGTTGACTTCGACCACGCGGAGCCCGGTCATCGTTTCCACCGCTTCTTTAACGTTCTGTTGCAGCTCACGCGCCACCTCATTGATCTTGACACCGTATTCCACGATGACCCGCAAATCGATCGCTGTCTCCACTTGACCCACTTCGACCGATACACCACGCGTCACGTTTTTACCGCTGACCCGTTTGGCCAAACCTTCGGTGATACCACCGGACATGCTGGCAATCCCCTTTGTTTTCGTGGCCGCCAAGCCAGCAATCACTGCCACTACATCGTCGGCAATCCTTACGGTTCCTTGGGATAAGGTGTCCGACATCTAAGAACCCCCTTGATAGAGAATATGTGTTATAATGCTTTGACCATTCCGCCATCCACCATCAATGCCTGACCCGTCACATACGTGTTGGCGTCAGAAACCAGAAACGCGACAACACGGGCGAATTCGTCAGGCTCACCATAGCGCCCCAGCGGAATTTGCGAAGAAACGGCCCTGCGCACTTCCTCCACCGATACACCTTCCTTTTCGGCGCGTGTTTCGTCCAACTCCTGCACGCGATCGGTTGCGATACGACCCGGGCAAACCGTGTTGACCAAGATCCCGCGCGGAGCCAGCTCCTCAGCCAACGACTTCATCAGACCGGCCACTCCTGCACGCATCGTATTGGACAAAATCAAGCCATGAATCGGCTGTTTGACGCTGGTGGAAGCGATGGCGATGATCTTTCCGCCTTTTGACATGTACGGCAAGGCCGCCCGAACCAAACGCACCACGCTCAGCAGATTGGTTTCAAACGCCCGTTGCCACACCTCATCGTCAAACATCTCAAATGTGCCGCTGGGCGGCCCGCCCGCATTGCAGACCAAAACATCGATCCGTCCCCACCGCCCGACGACATCATCAATCAGCTTGTTGACCTGTTCCGCCCGCGACACGTCAGCCGTCAGGGGAAACACTTCCGCTCCCGTTTGCTCGGTGATCGCCGCAGCGGTTTGTTCCACACGATCCTGGTCTCTGCTGCAAATGGCCACTTTGGCTCCTTCACCAGCCAAACGGTGTGCGATCGCACGTCCCAATCCCCGACTGGCCGCGGTCACCAACACCACTTTTCCTTTCAGTCCGAGATCCAACGCCACAATCTCCTCTCTTTTACTGCGATGAAATTTGTCTCCATCAGTACTTCTATCCTACCATATACCCGGCAATTTTGACGATCATCCGCACCTGCGGATGTTCCATATTGGTGCGGTATCCGTAGAATTTCTTTCCGTCCACGCCGATCTCGTAAGGTTCCAAATAACGTCCCCTCACAAGCCGGGTGAACAACTCGTTCGCTTCGGCGTCGGACAATCGGAACTTGCGCACGAAATCCTTCTTGATCCAGGAGCTGCCGTAGCTCTTGTCAAAATTGTTGGGGTCCTCATACCACTCATAAATATGGATGATGGCATTTTGGACCAATCGATCCATTTGGGAGAGATTTTGGAACTGGGGAATGTGCAGAAATTCGAACAGGTTGTAGATCTGATCGCAAAATTCGGGAAGCTGGGCGGATTTGGAGAGGCTCTCGTCAAACAGGCAAAAAAGCTCCACCTGTTTACCGTAGGACCACAGGCGATCCAGCAAAGGGATCATGTCCTGATCGGCACTGACAATGACAAATGTCGTCACCTCGGGAATCTCGTACAACACTTCCATCGCATCCAGGCAAAGCTGGATGTCGGCGGCGTTTTTCCGCTCTCCTCCTCCCCGGCCGTTTCCGTAGACCTGATGGACATGCACCCGTTTGCGCTGCAGGCTCATCATGGACAAGTCCAACTGTTCAAAATCGGCGTACGCCTCCATCATGCGGATCTTGTCCTTGCCGTAATGTTCTTGCAACCGCAGGAACAAGTTGTGGTGCGCATCGGGATGATCCGGGTCCATATGGTATTTCTTCAGTCCGTAATAGACATTTTCCAAATCGATGAACACGGCGATATGTTTCTCCAAATTCATGGATAAGGCCTCCGATCCCTCACTTTGTCGCTGACTTCACCGCCTCGGTTTCTGTCATTTCCATCCGTCCTCAACCAATACCATCCGTCACGCTTCCGGTTTCTTGATGATGGATGAATTCGACAAATGCACATCCGAATCCTTTTGTAACAGCAATTCAATCAGACTGCTCACTTTTGGCCCCCGGTAATCCTGATATTTGTTCGTCCGATCAAGCAGAATTCCTTTGATCCCGGCCCGATGGGATTACTTCGACATCAACTGTGAGGGAATCTCCGATTATCCACACATTCGAGGAGGGGAGTTGCAAATCGTCCAAAACGTACCGGAACGCTTCCCTCGCCGGTTTCGAATAGCCGATCTCGGCACTGATGTAAATGTTGTCCACATCATCGGTCAACCCCAGTGCCGCAACCTTGTTGCGCTGACCGTCGGCAGGCCCATTGGTCAGTACGGCCCCCATCACACCGTGTTCCTTCATTTTCGTAAAAAACGGGATCACATCTTCAAACATCTGACCGTGTTCAAATGATCCACCCATTTCAGTTTGCTCTCATCCCACTCTCTCAAAACATCCGCGTTCCTTCTGAACATGCTTCCACGTTCAGTTTCTTTTCTGCAAACTGTTGAAATGGATGGTATCTCCCCAAAACAAGCGGGGCTCACACCCATCCCGCATACAATGTCACTTACCTTTCTTCGCGTTTTCCATCGCCAGCCGACAGTCGCACAACGTATCGTCCATATCGAAGAATCAGGCACGCAACCACGCTTGATCGCACCCTTCCTATAACGGGTTCTGTCTGATCAATCCCTTGTGGACGGCCCACTCGCTTGATGTTGCTCCATCGACCTGTTGGTTCGCGTCATCGGTATCAAATCCTGTACGCTCTCCCCCGTTGCATTCAACGAAATTTCCCGTACAATACAAGGGAGCGGCTTTTTTTGAAATTGTTCCGAAAGTGATTGGATGAAAAAGCAAAAAATGTCCACGATGGAATCTCCCTCCCACAACGGGCTGACTTTTCCCGCTCGCAAATGAGGGAAACAGGCTCACACCGGTTAAATGGGATTGATCAGCCACACCTGCCGATCAAGAATGATTGGGAAATCCGAGGAAAAACTATACGGGTCAAGGAGTGAGAAATGATGAAGCAAAAGTGGTTTCTGCCGTTGTTGATCCTGTCTACACTTCTCAGTATCGGTGCGCACTTTTTTCTCCATTCCCAACCGGTTCAATTCGCCACCGCCTGTTTGTCGCTGTTGTTCTGGGCCGCGTTGCTGGGTAAGGCCACGGAAAGCGTCGCCCATTACGCCGGAGAACGGCTGGGGGGACTTTTGAATGCCACTTTCGGCAATGCCGCCGAGCTGATCATCGCGTTTTTTCTGGTGAAGGCCGGGTTGTTCGACATGGTCAAAGCGAGTATCACAGGGTCCATTATCGGCAACCTGTTGCTCGTGCTCGGATTGAGTGTATTTTTCGGCGGCCTGCGGTACAAAATTCAACGGTTCAACACAATGCTGGCCGGGCATAATGCTTCCCTGATGTTGCTTGCTGTTATCGCGCTATTCATCCCCGCTGCGTTTATCAAGGGACTCCAAGGAACAGAAGTACATATTTTGAGCCTGAGCATCGCAGCCGCACTGATCGTCGGATATTTCCTGTGGCTGTACTTCTCCTTGGTAACCCACCGCGAGGAATTGGGCGATGCAGTGGACGGTATGCCGGAGGAACACTCCCCGCTGGACGAACCGGAAAAGATTCCGGCTGCCGAAACACCGGCCTTGGCCGCTGCGACCGCTTCCGATGCGGAAAAAGAGGAAGAAGAGGGGCCGGAGTGGTCGAAAGGCGTTTCCCTGTTGCTCCTGTTGGTTTCCACCGCTTTTGTCGCCCTGCAGAGTGAATGGTTGGTCCACAGCGTGGAAGCCGTCGCACATGCACTGGGCTGGTCGGAGCTGTTTGTCGGTGCATTCCTGATCGCGATCATCGGGAATGCCGCCGAGCACAGCGCCGCCGTGTTCCTGGCAATGAAAAACCGGATGGGCGCTGCGGTGGAAATCGCGATCGGAAGCAGTTTGCAAGTCGCGTTGTTTGTCGCGCCGGTACTGGTATTCGCCAGCTACTTGGTCGGCAAACCGATGGACCTGGTGTTTTCGGGTTACGAACTGGCGGCGATTGCCGTCTCCGCTTTCATCGCTTCCTCCATTTCCCGTGACGGGTCGACCAACTGGTATGAAGGCGTGTTGTTGCTGCTGGTCTACATTATTTTGGGTACGGCATTCTTTGTCGTTTGACAGTCCGCACGGCTTAAAAGTACCACAGGCCGTCCCTATGGTTACAGTGAGATTCTTGAGCGGTTAACGACCTCAATCCATTTCTGTTCGGGCAACCCTCAAGCCAAGGATGTGTCATCAGCCCGTCCCACCCGGTTAGTACGTACACGGATGTTCGCCGTGAGCATCCAGGCGGCTTTTTCTGTAATATGGTTGTCCGACAAAAAGCCCCCTACGTTGATGCAGGGGGCTTTTCAAGTCTGCTGACCTGTTATCCTTGACAGCAGGAACTTTGGTTATTTAGGATGACCAATCGCAGGTAATCCAATATGTACAAGGCCAGCCGCAAACTTGCTGATCGCTCATTTTGTCTAATACACGCACTCGAAGAACCATGTGGAAACCATTCCCCGATAGGTACGGTAATCAGCCAATGGGTTGGGTCACCAAACCCAATGATGAGAGAAGTTCATTACAAGCGAGACAAAGAGACGATCTGAGCAAATAGTATCAGGCCCCCGCAATTGCAGGGGGCTTTTGTCACGATTGCGGCATCGGACCGACGTAGCGGGAATCGGGGCGAATGATCCGATTGGCCGCCGCCTGCTCCAACGCGTGTGCGGCCCATCCGATCACCCGGGAGGACACGAAAGTGGGCGTATACATCTCCTTGGGTAAACCGATCGCCTTCAACACGGCCGATGCGTAGAATTCCACATTGGCGTACAGTTGTCGTCCCGGTTTGTATTCCTGAAGCAGACGGACCGCCTCTCTTTCCACATGGAGTGCCAACCGGAACCAGCGCTCTTCCTCGGCCATCTCCTGTGCGATCGCTTTCAGCGCTTCAGCCCGGGGGTCGACGGTTTTGTACACCCGGTGGCCGAAGCCCATCAATCGCTCTCCTTTCTCCAGTCGTGATCGCAGATACGATTCGGCCTGCCGTTCTTCGCCGATCTCCTCCAACATGGTTTCCACATGAGATGGCGCACCACCGTGCAACGGACCTTTCAGTGCCCCGACAGCGGCCGACAGCGCTGACGGCAGATCCGCTTGTGTCGATGTCACGACACGGGCGGTAAAGGTGGACGCATTCAATCCATGTTCAGCCGTCAGGATCAGATAGGCTTCCAGTGCGCGCACATGCCGGGGAGGCAACACCCTTCCGCATGTACACCATCCGTGCCATTGCGCATGGGTCCAATCCTGAGACGGGGGATCAAACGGCACACCCTGTAACGCATGGCGACGGACCCCGATGATGGTCGGAATCTTGGCCACCACTTGCAATGCCTGATCCGGCGTCGGCGGCCAGTCAAATCGGGTTTCGTCCGGTAAGGCGGCGATCGCTGACTGCAAGACGCTGCTCATGGACAAGGATCGCGGGAGAGACATCAGCCATCGCTGCATCTCATCCGGCAACTCCCGAGCCTCCCGCCATTTTTGGACAAAGGCGGCCCGTTCCGCCTGTGTGGGCAATCGGCCGTACCACAACAGATACGCCACCTCTTCCAACGATGACGACAGCGCCAGTTCCTTGGCCCAATATCCGCGGTAAATCAGATGTCCCCGTTTTCCGTCAATGGCGGACAAAGCCGTTTCGGCCACCACCACGCCATCTAAGCCAATGGCTGTGTTCACATGAATCTCCCCCTTTCACCCCCATCGTAGTCGAATTGTTGAAAAAAATCTAATTTATCATTATTATGACGTTGATAAATGAATTTGATCACACGGGAGGAGCCCATGCACATCCAACAGTTGATTACCTTTCTCACCGTGGCGAAGCATCGGCATTTTCGCCAAGCCGGAGAAGAGCTGATGCTGACCCAGCCCGCTGTCAGCGCACAAATCCGAAGCCTGGAGGAGGAGCTGGGCTGCACGTTGTTCCACCGTCCCCACGTTTCGCTTACGCCGGAGGGGAAAACCTTTCTTCCCTATGCCCAAAAAATGGTCTCTCTTTATGAAGAAAGCAAACATGCCCTGCATCAAAGAGATGACGATTCGATCATCCGGGTCACCATCGGTGTCGATGCCACCCTGGCACCATTTGCGCTTCAGCGATTGTCTCCCCATTTTCAACCCGAACGCCCCCAAGTTCACATCCGCATGCTGACCCTGACCGAAGCGCAGATCATCCAAGCGCTGGAAGAGGGGCGAATCGATTTGGGCATCGCATACCGGACCGGTATCCCTTTCCGCTTTCCCGTATCCGTTTTGGTTTATGACACGTTGACATTGGCCGTTTCCTTTCAGAACCCGATCGCCCGCTTTGCGTATTTGCCACTGAAACGATTACCGGAAACCCCCGTCATCCTTCCTGCGCCGGGTACTACCGAGCGACGGCTGATTGATGAACAATTGGAACGGCATGATCTGACCATCGATCCCGTTCTCGAACTGCCCGACTTGGAAACCCTCAAACAAGCAGTAGCCCAGGGAATCGGGGTCGCCCTCCTTCCCAGGATGGCGTTGACCCATGACCAGGCGGGATGGCGTCTGTTGCGCATTCCCGAACTGCATCCCCAACTTCCCGTTTGTCTGTTTCATCCCGACCGCGGGGCCCTTACCCCGGCGCTTCGCCGTTTGGTGGATGATCTTCGCGGAATTTATCCGCCATATGAAGAGTAGCACGTTTTACAGGTGATGTGAGGAAAAATAAAAAGACCCCGTCATCGGAGTCTTCGCGCGTCATCATTCTTTGGTTTTTGATAAGGGGAGTACTTTCGTGTAGAGATCGGCCAACTTTCGTTCCAAGTCACTGATGATCTCCCGGCCTTGCTCCCGATTGATCAAGCCCGCCCGGACGGCGAAATCGATCTCCCTGGAAAGGCCAAACATCTGCGTGTCCAAAACTTCTTCGTACAACGGACATTTCGGCGCTGTCAAATGTTCCAGTTGTACATGAATCAACTGGTGAATCTTTTCTGCATCTTCCCGCAACAATTCCAGCGCCCGTTGGTTGAGATCGGTCTGTGTTGGCGTCAACAGAGAACCCCCCTATCCGACCGTTACTCTTTTGGAAATGAAAAACGGCCGTAACCACTACACTTGATCATAGTGTAACATGTTCTGATCAATTTGCAAAGTGCCGGCCCAAGTGTATCCGACCCGTTCGATTCCGGGTCTCCCACATTTTCTCCCGGTTCATGCCGGAATCAGAACACCTGCTCACCCATCCACCTTATCAAAAAATGCTCAGTTGCCATGCCCGCGACAGACTCTGCAACAACCGAACGCCGGCGCGGCTGTTTCCTTTTTCGTCCAAAGCGGGGCCGTAGACGCCAATCCCCATCTTACCGGGCACGGAAGCCAAAATTCCCCCGGAAACACCGCTTTTGGCGGGGATGCCGACCCGGATGGCAAACTCCCCCGACGCATTGTACATACCGCATGTCACCATAAAGGTTTTCACCAACCGAGCGATCGGTTGCGGGATAATCTGTTCTCCGGTCACGGAACGCCCGTACTGGGCCAAGCAAAGACCGATCCGCGCCAAATCCTCGCAAGTGACACGAATGGCACATTGCCGCACATACACCTGCAGCGTTTCTTCCACATCGCCGACCTGGCCGTACTCCTTCAAAAAGTAGGCGATGGAACGGTTGCGGTGCGCGGTTTCATATTCGGATCGGAACACTTCTTCGTCCACGTCGATCTTGGGATTGTCCGCCATCGCCCGTACCAGATCCAGCAGACGACCGACCCGATCTTCCACACCCGATCCTTTCACCAAGGAGCTGACCACCATTGCGCCCGCGTTGATCATGGGATTGAGCGGCTTGGGCGGACTCATCATTTCCAATTTGTACAACGAATTGAACGGGTCCCCTGTCGGTTCCATGCCCACATGGGAAAATACCGTCTCTTCTCCATGATCCATCAACGCCAACACCAAACTGATCACTTTGGAGATGCTTTGCAGGGTGAATGAGACCACAGGTGCATCTCCGCCGTACAGCAATTCCTGATTGGGTGTCACCGTTGCGATGCCCAGCACGGATGGATTTTGTCGGCTGAGTGCGGGGATATAATCCGCCACCTTGCCGCCTTTTGTATCTGGCCGGTGTTTGGCCACCAGCTCTTCCAACAGGGGGTGTCTCATCTGTTTTCCTCCTTGACTGCTTGCGGGCTGACCATCTTACATCCTATTTTTTGCATCCAGCCGATCATGTATAATGAAACATGCCTGATATATCATCATGACAAGGGAGCCGACACCATATGAACGAAGTCATTTTGATCACCGGAGCGGTCCGTTTTCAGATCAACCTCGATCCGACAATCTGGATCGTGGACGAACGCAAAATTCCCATGGCAGAGTATTTCCCGGGCGTCGAGGGTTACGGGATGAAATTGTCCATCTTTCTGGATCATGCCGAACCTGATCCGGATGCCACCCATGTCATTTGTCACCAATCCGACGACAATCAAATCAAAATCACTTTGGAAGAAGCGCGTTCGGGCATTATGCGTTTCACTCGCGACGGCAAGCCGATTCGCCCGGACGGCCCGGCACTGTTGTACCTGCAGAAAGGAAATCTGGCAGGTCAACCGATCGGCTGTCTGACCAAGCTGGAAGTCGTCACAGAATAACAACCATCCCCTGCGGCATCAAACCACAGGGGATGGTGGTTTATTTGCGGGTTCCGATGTAAAACGTACCGGTGGCGTAGGCGATTTTTCGCTCCCGCTCATCGGTGATCGTGCAGGAGGCGATGGCAAACGGATGCCGCAGATCCAGCAAGGTGGCGCGTGAAATCAGTTCTTTGCTCCGCCCCGGACTGAGATAATGAACCTTCATCTCCGACGTCACGGCAAACTGGTCGTCCGGCAACGAACGGTTGATCAAGGACCCCATCGTGGAATCCGCCAACAGGGCGGTCATACCCCCGTGGACCACCCCTCCACGGTTGAGCAGATAGGGAGTGACGGACACCCGGAATTCATACACATCCGGAGTCACAAACCTGCCAGACAAGCCCATGAATCCGGATGGATACGCACTTTGCCTTTCCCGTTTTTGCCGGATGGCCTGTAAAGTGAGTCGGAACAACTCTTTTTCTTCCTCACTGCCGTTTTCCAGCACTTGACGGATTTCATCCCACATCCGATTGTTCCCTCTCTACAGTGACGGTGTTTGAAGGTAATGATACAATAACCGATACGTATGGACCAATGCCTCACGGTGAGTCCGTTCATATGCGTGGGACGCATCCACCCCCGGACCGATCAGCCCCCAGATGAGGTCATGTCCGGCCTGCAAAGCGGCGCTGGCATCCGAGCTGTATCGCGGATAAATGTCAACTCGATAGCGAATGCCGTGCTGTTCCGCAAGATGGACCAGCTTTTGCAGCAACCCGAAATGATACGGCCCCGAGGAGTCCTTGGCGCAGATGGAGACGCTGAATTCATCTGATTCCTGCCCTTCTCCGATCGCTCCCATGTCGACCGCCAAATATTCCCGCACCTTTTCCGAGATCACCGCATTTCCGCCGTGTCCCACTTCTTCGTAGTTGCTGAAAAATATGTGTGTGGTGACCGGCGGGACCCACCCTTCTTCGGCAATCCGGCGGATGAGTTCGATCAAAACAGCTGCACTGGCTTTGTCATCCAGATGTCGCGATTTGACAAATCCGGTTTTCGTCACTTCCACACGTGGATCAAAAAAGACGAAATCGCCCACGCTGATCCCCAGTCGAAGCACCTCATCCGCATCGCGGACACGGGCATCCAAGCGGACCTCCATGTTTTCTTCCGTTCGCTGTTGCGTCCGTGCATCGGTATACACATGAGGAGAAGAATGGGTAGCCAGGATCGTTCCCCTGAAACACCGGCCGGACCGTGTTTCAATCGTGCAACCTTCCCCATCGAGGGAGTGCCAAGTCACCCCCCCGATGGCAGTGATCCGCAAACGACCGCTCTCTTTGATCTGTTTCACCATCGCCCCCAATGTGTCCACATGAGCGGTGATAAACCGGATCGTCTCCTCATCTTTTCCCGGAATCTCGACCAACAGCCCCCCTTTGCGTGTGCGGATCAGCGAATACGGCAAGTCTTTCAAGCGCTTCTCCACATATGTAATGGCCGCGTCTGCTCTTCCGGTCGGACTTGGGATGTTCAGCAATTCAACCAAGGTGGAGATCAATTGTTCCTCCACTTTTCATCCTCCTCTCCCCTGCCCGCATTATAACAATGAACGCGAGACACAAAAAAGAGGCCTGCAAAAACAGGCCTTAAGGGAGAGAAACCCTGCCCGACCGGTCAGGCACGATTCACCATGGAGACCAATTCTTCCACGCAAGTCTGGCACACGTTTTTCCCTTTGTAAGAAATGACATTTTCCACCTGGCCGCAAAACAGACAGGAAGGACTGTATTTCTTGAGTATGATGTTGTCGCCGTCCACATAAATCTCCACCGGGTCTTTCACGTCAATATCCAACGTGCGGCGCAATTCCACCGGCAAGACGATCCGCCCCAGCTCGTCTACCTTTCTGACAATTCCCGTTGCTTTCATGCCCAACCACTCCTTTTTGGTCTCCTGGAATATTGACAAGCGAGAAAATCCTACTGGATACTTGCAGTTCTCTTCAAATCTACTAACATTTTCCCTGTTTACGAGATTTGAAACCATTTTATGCAGAAATGTCCAGATTTTCAGGGTTGAGTGGTTCCAAGTCCGGTACGACGAAACGGCCGTTTTTGCGGATCAGTTCGCCGTCGAAGCAGATTTCCCCTCCGCCGTAGTCCTCCCGTTGAATCGAAACCATGTCCCAATGAATCGCCGAACGGTTACCGTTGTCGCATTCTTCGTGAGCGCTTCCCGGCGTGAAGTGGAAACTGCCGTCAATCTTTTCGTCGAAGAGGATATCCTTCATCGGGTGCCGGATGCGCGGGTGGAGGCCGAGGCTGAATTCCCCGATGTAGCGCGCCCCTTCGTCCGTATCCAGAATCTCGTTCAACCGCTTGGTGTCATTGGCCGTCGCTTCCACGATCTTGCCGTTGACAAAGCGCAAGCGGACGTTCTCGAAGTTCACCCCGTGAAACACCGTCGGCGTGTTGAACGTGATCGTCCCGTTCACAGAGTTGCGGACGGGAGCGGTATACACTTCCCCGTCAGGAATGTTTCGTTGACCGCTGCAGGGGATGACCGGCATTCCCTCGATGGAGAAAGTCAGATCGGTCCCCGGACCGATAATCCGCACTTCCTTGGCCTCTTCCATCCGCTTCACCAACGGTTCCATCGCTTTGGCCATCCGCCCGTAGTCCAACGTGCAGACGCGGAAATAGAAATCCTCAAATGCCTCCGTGCTCATGTTGGCCAGTTGGGCCATCGACGAATCGGGATAACGCAACAATACCCAACGCGTATGGACGGCACGATATCCCAAATGGACCGGACGGACAAAATGCTCTGTATACCACTTCATATGGACAGCCGGAACGTCGGACAGCTCGCTGACGTTTTGCCCGCCGCGAATGCCGATATAGCAATCCATCCGTTTCATCTGATACAGGCCGATTTCGCCCAGACGCTTCATGTGCTCCTCATCGGTGTCCAGCAACATCGCCCGGATCAATGCATGGTTATGTAGTTGAACAAACGGATAGCCACCGGCCGCGCGGATTTCCGGGATCAACGCCCGTACGAGATCGTGGTCCGGACCAAACACGTCAATCAACACGTTGTCGCCCTGTTTCACCCTGCACGAATGATGCACCAATACTTTTGCCAATTGCGATAACCGCGGATCTTGCATGGGTGGATTCCCCTCGGTTGGCTTTCCGAATCTCACCCCAGGTTTTCAGGGTTGAGCGGTTCCAAATCCGGCACGACGAAACGGCCATTTTTGCGGATCAATTCACCGTCGAAGTAGATTTCCCCTCCGCCGTAGTCCTCCCGTTGAATCGAAACCATGTCCCAATGAATCGCCGAACGGTTGCCGTTGTCGCAATCCTCATAGGCGCTTCCCGGCGTGAAGTGGAAACTGCCGTCGATCTTTTCGTCAAAGAGGATATCCTTCATCGGGTGCCGGATGTACGGGTGGAAACCCAAGCTGAATTCCCCGATGTAGCGTGCGCCTTCGTCCGTATCCAGAATCTCGTTCAACCGCTTGGTGTCATTGGCCGTCGCTTCCACGATTTTGCCGTCGACAAAGCGCAAGCGGACGTTCTCGAAATTCACCCCGTGATACACCGTCGGCGTATTGAACGTGATCGTCCCGTTCACGGAGTTACGGACGGGAGCGGTATACACTTCCCCGTCGGGAATGTTGCACTGTCCGTGACAAGGAATGGCCGGCATACCCTCGATGGAGAAAGTCAGATCGGTCCCCGGACCGACAATCCGCACTTCCTTGGCCTCTTCCATCCGCTTCACCAACGGTTCCATCGCTTTGGCCATCCGCCCGTAGTCCAACGTGCAGACGCGGAAATAAAAATCTTCAAATGCCTCCGTGCTCATATTGGCCAGTTGGGCCATTGACGGATTGGGATAACGCAATATCACCCACCGCGTGTGTTTCACCCGCTGTTCGGTGTGGACGGGATGGTTGAAATGTTCCATGAACCACTTCATATGGTCAGCCGGAACGTCGGACAGCTCGCTGACGTTTTGCCCGCCGCGAATGCCGATATAGCAATCCATCCGTTTCATCTGATACAGGCCGATTTCGCCCAGACGCTTCATGTGCTCCTCATCGGTGTCCAGCAACATCGCCCGGATCAACGCATGGTTATGTAGTTGAACAAACGGATAGCCACCGGCCGCGCGGATTTCCGGGATCAACGCCCGTACGAGATCATGGTCCGGACCAAACACGTCAATCAACACGTTATCACCCTGTTTCACCCTGCACGAATGATGCACCAATACTTTTGCCAATTGCGATAACCGCGGATCTTGCATGGTCGATTCCTCCTTTACCACTGTCTGACCGTTTTCCCTTCGATTGTATCATGGATGGAAGCGTTTCGACATCTGGGGTGTGTCTGGTGAATACTGCACTGCTTTCCCGGCTCGCTCCACCTGCACCCTGCAGAAAAGCACATGATGAGCGCTCCGACCCGGTCAGCACAGGACACGGGCAAAGTACGCTTCGCTTTACGGAAAACCGGACACACCCTGCCGGTTTTGGGAAAGCTGATTACGGGTATAGCGTAACCGAGCTTGTTTCGTTACAATGATGGGGAAAAGGTGCAACCGATCACTGCTGTATCATTTCACGACAATGTCCACAGGCATCAACAGTTTGCGACAAAGGAGTTTTCACCCATGTTTCACTTTGAAAAGATCGAAGGCGACCGCGCCTCACGATATGAACATCTGTTGAAACAGGTGGGCCACCTGGTGGAAGGCGAACGGGACATGGTGGCCAATCTGGCCAACACCGCATCCCTCTTGTATCTGTCTCTGGAGCAGGTAAACTGGGCGGGGTATTATCTCAACCGCGGTGACGAACTGGTGTTGGGGCCGTTTATGGGCAAACCGGCCTGTATCCGCATCCCGTTCGGCAAAGGTGTTTGTGGAACGGCAGCCTCGGAGCGCCGTACGCAACTGGTTCGGGATGTGTTGAAATTCCCCGGACACATTGCTTGCGATGCTGCCACCCGATCCGAAATCGTGGTGCCGATGTTCAAGGACGACCAACTGGTGGCCGTGTTGGATATCGACAGTCCGATTGAAGCCCGCTTTGATGAGGAGGACCAGCGATATCTGGAACAATTCGCCCGAATGGTCACGGACAGCATCGATTGGTCTCCGATCCTGAAAGGTTGAAAATATGCCCTGTGCTCATGGAGCCAGGGCATTTTGGCATTTTATATGAACTACTTTGTGAGAAATTGTGTATACACCCGATGCGCCCGTTTGATTTCCTCCTTCATCCACTCGGGGAACGGAGCCGTGTCCAATTCGTCCAGCGCAATCCAATGGTAGCTGTCATGCTCGGCACTCAACCGGAGTGTTCCGCTTGGTTGATGGCAAGCAAACTTGATGATAATCAGATGCTTTTCCTCTTGAATCTCGTCGTAGATGTAGGCGGGGGCGACGACTTTTACCTGCAATCCTGTTTCTTCCCGTACTTCTCTGGCCAATGCGTCCATCAACGGTTCCTCGGGTTCCAATCCACCGCCGGGAAAATCCCAGCCGTGATTGTCTCTGGCACTGCGTTCCTCCGTCGATTTTCGCAGCACCAACACCCGTCCCTGATCAAAAATGATCGCTTTGGCCGCGATTTTATACGGTTTTTTCATCGCATCCCACCAGCCTTTTTTCCGTTTCCGCTACGCCAATCTGAAGAAATCACCGGTCGCCGTCGCGATCAGTTTGCCGTTGTCATCCGTCACTTTTGTTTCCATCACGATGATGGTCCGGCCGCTTTTCACCACTCGGGTTCGTGCAGTCAACCAACCATCCTGAGCCGGTGCAAGGAAATGCACGTTCAAATCCAGTGTCACGGCGCGGCGTTCGATACCGAATGCCTGAAACACGGTGGAACCCATGGCAGTGTCGATAAAGGTGGTCGTGATTCCCCCGTGCAGCATTTTGTAGCGGTTTTTCAACTCTTCGGTTACCAACATCCGGTAAACATAGACGCCCTCTTTTTCATCGTAGCCATCCGATCGAAAATTCATCAGTTCTTCAATATATGCCAGCGGACTGACCCGCGAACGCTTGAGTGCCTGCACCATTTTGTAGATCGTTTGGATCTCCTGTTCGTTCAGATCTTGCAACTCCTGCAACAATCCTTCTCTTGTCATCATCAGATCCCTCATTTTGACGAAATATCCGGGTGAAAGGTGTCCCCATCACGATGAGCGATACTTTCGCCCATACGCATAGTATAGCAAAAAACGGTGACTGGCGAATGAAAAAACCCAGGCATTTGGCCTGGGGCAAATTTTTTGAAAAAGTCCACCGATTGCACGACAACCGCGAGCAGCTGAACCACTTTGCAATCTTCCCGGTCATCAGTTCGGGTTCGCTTCAGTCCGTTCAGCCACCATCAGCCATACATACCGGTTCAACTGCTTCAGACGAACGGTGAGACCCGCCTGATGGAAAGCGCTCTTCAAACGTTCCACCACCGGATAATATTCTCGCTTCAAATCCTGTGCGAGCTCATGAAATCCGCGTTTCTCGGCTTCCTGTTGCATGTCCCGTTTCGTCGCTTCATCCCGAAAAACGGTATCGGCAAACACGATTTTCCCGCCTGGCCGGAGCCGGCGGGCAAAATCCCGAAGCGCCCGGTCTTTTTCTTCATCCGTCAGATGGTGAAACGCATACGTACTGACAATCCCGTCCACGGGCGGAAGACCGCCCGGAACCTGCAGGAAATGCCCCTCATAGAGTTCCAGATCCGGCAGTTTGCTTTTCGCTTTTTCCCGCATGGCATAAGACGGTTCGATCCCGATTACACGGTAACCGGCTTCCAGGAGCAAACGTGACAAATTGCCCGTACCGACACCAAATTCCATCACGACACTCCCTTTGGGGAGAGAGAGCGATTCCACCACTGTTTTCAAAATGTCGGCATATCCTTCAAATACCTCGATATATTCTGGATGGCCACCGGATACGGCAAGATCGTAATCCTCGGCCCATTGATCAAACAAATCGTTAAAACGCGGTTCGTTCGCCATAACAACGTGCCTCCCCGGCATATATTCCCGAATTCTGATCGAATTAGTCGATTTTCCAAGTCGATCTTAACACCATCCATTGTTTCCATCAATATCAAAATGTGCCACAGGTTATTCGTGTTCCAAAGCACCCTTTCCATGAAAATCCGTATGACCAGACACGTCCCAAACAATCTGTCACATCACCATTATTCTCCTTGTCAACAATCCAAAATGATGGCATCATAAATCTTAGATAATCACTCGGAAAAGTGGTGAATATCATGTCCGGCATCCCGCTTCCTTTTGTCCGTACCAATCAATGGTTGATCGTGTCCACGGTGTTGGCGGCTCTGTTGCTCTCCCAACCATGGATCTTGGTCATTCCGCTCTTGGTGGGTATCATCAGCCTGACAACCGGAAAAAACCCCGCATTTCGGTTGGCTCGTCCGTTTCTGTCCAAGCCGCTCGACCAATATCCGGCGGAAGACCCTGATCAACAGCGGTTTAACCAATGGATTTCCGTCATCTTTCTGGCGGGGAGCCTGATCGCCTTTTCTCTCGGTTGGACGACGGTGGGCACCGTATTTGCCGTGATGGTCGCCCTGGCCGCTTTCATCGCCATTCTCGGATTCTGTATTGGGTGCTTCATCCGGTATCAATATCTGCAGTGGAAGCATCGCCGTCAAAAAGGATGAGGCCAGTGTGTGTCCGGGCTGGAGAAACCCGAAACACTTAATCGTTCCGGGAGTCGTTTTCGCATCGCTTCATTCCCTGTGGAGCGAGGCGATCCAGAAACGACTCCCGGTTTCTTTTTCCCTCTCTTTCGCACCTCGAAATCATGAGGTAGGATAAGATTATCCGATTCGGATGGAGAGGCGATGTGAAAGATGAATCGAAACAAACGCAATATGATCACAACAGCGTTGATGGTCGCCATGTTTCTCGCGGCGGTGGAAGTGACGATCGTCAATGCGGCGATGCCCACCGTGGTGGCGGCATTGGGCGGCATTTCCTTATACAGCTGGGTGTTTTCCGCATTTATGTTGGCCAATACGACGACAGTTCCCATTTACGGCAAACTGGCTGATCTCTACGGACGCAAACGTGTTTTCATCGTGGCCGTGCTGTTGTTCATCACAGGTTCGGCATTGTGCGGACTGGCCCAATCGATGACACAACTCGTCTGGTTCCGTGCGTTGCAGGGTCTGGGAGCCGGCGGCGTTTTGCCCGTCGCGATGACGATCATCGGGGATATCTTCCCGTTTGAAGCGCGCGCCCGCGTGCAAGGATGGTTTTCATCGGTATGGGGGTTTGCCGCCGTCATCGGCCCGTTCATCGGCGGATGGACAGTGGAACATTTCTCTTGGCGCTGGTTATTTTGGTTTAACTTGCCGATCGGGTTATTGGTGATCAGCATCATAGCCGTCTGCCTGCCAAACCGTAAAGAGGGAGAACGGCCGCACGTCGATGTGGTGGGAGCGGGGCTGATGACCGTATCGGTGTTTGGTTTATTATACGCCACATTGCTCATCGGTGAAAAAGGTTGGCAAAACCCTTGGCCGTGGGGATGTCTGACGGTCTCGGCCGGTCTGCTGACGGTGTTCATCAAGTGGGAACGTCGGGTTAAGGACCCGTTCATCCCCATCCGCCTGTTGCAGAACCGGATCATCGCTTCCAGCAATTTGACCGCATTTCTCACGGGAATGGGTATGTTTGGAGCCATTTCCTTTGTTCCCTTGTTCGTACAGGGAGTATTGGACAAAAGCCCGACATTGGCCGGACTGGCCATCACGCCTCAAGTGTTGGGATGGACGTTGGGTTCGATCGTGGCAGGCCACTGGATACTGAAAAGCGGCTACCGTCCCGTCATATTGACCGGTGTCAGCCTGATCGTCGCCGCAGCACTGACTTTCGTCGGTATGGGACAGGACACCGCCTACGGATGGGTACTGGTAACGATGTGCGTATTGGGTTTGGGGCTGGGCTTGTCCATGACCACGTACATTTTGGCCATCCAGAATGCCGTTCCCACGCGGGATCGCGGAACAGCCACCTCCTCGCAGATGTTTTCCCGTTCGATGGGCGGGGCATTCGGTGTCACCATTCTGGGGGCCGTTATGACATTTCAGCTGAAACGGATCATGGAAGCGACCATTCAAGCTCATCAGGGTGAATGGAGTCCGGAAGCAATCGATAAGCTGCGGCACATGCAGGGGATTGTTTCCCCGGAATCCCTTGCGCAACTGCCCGCCTGGTTGAGTGATGAAATGGGACAGTGGCTGGCGCACTCCCTGCACGCGGTCTTTTTGACGGCGACCGTTTTCAGCCTGTTGGCGCTGCTCGCGGCTGCCGTATGGATACCCAAAGGAAGTGCGCAATCGATGTCGTTTCCGGAAGAAACGGCACCGTGACAATATGATCGTCCACACGGGTAAAGAGGCGATCAGTCAACGGGTCGGAGGTGGCCGACGTTGAAAGCGGAAAGACATCTTTCGACAACGTTTGAGATGGGGATTGGACTCGTATCCATCCTGTGTGGTCACGCTTTGTTGCTCACCGTAACCAAGGGGGCCGCGTTCTGGTTTCTCGGATTTGTGCAACTCACATATGCTCTGCCGGCCGGTCTGTGGGCACACAGACGGGGATATCGAAAGATGCCTATGACCATCTTCATGGCGGGACTGACATTCCTCCTGAATATGCTGGTCTGGATCGCGATCTTTTCTCTTTAGACTCAGCCGTTGGGATGATCTCAGTCCCGGCACGTTTCAAAAACCGAATGAATGACCATATTAAATCACACAACCCTTTCACCCTACCGCAAAAGGATGTCGTTCTCCATGAAGCATACCGTTCTCATCCTCAACCCGAATGCCGGGGACGGCTCCCTTCTCTCCGTCATCGACGAAATCCTCAACCGTTTCCGTCGAGCGGGCCTGTCTGTTTCCCTTCATCAAACCACTCGTCCAGGCGAGGGAGCGCAAATTGTCCGGGCTGCGCCAGCAGATACCGATCTGATCATCGCCGGCGGTGGGGACGGTACGGTAGCGGAAACGGTCAATGCATTGGCACCGCTCCCTCGTCGTCCACACATGGCCATTTTGCCCGGCGGTACGTGTAATGATTTTTCCCGCACACTGGGGATGTCGCAAGATCCATTGGAAGCGGCGGAGCAAATCTTGGCCGGTCGGGAACGTTCTGTCGATGTGGGGTCAGATGGACACCGCTACTTTCTCAACTTTTGGGGGATCGGACTCATCACGGAAGTATCTGCGGATATCGATCCGAAAGAGAAGGAGCGATTCGGCCGGCTGGCCTACTATTTCAACGCACTGAAACATGCCGTCGATCCAACCCCGTTTACATTGCACCTGGAGGCGGACGGCGTCTCCTACCACGGCCCGGCGCAGTTACTCATCGCCGGCAACGGTGCCTACCTGGGCGGTTATCGAACATTTTTCCCGACAAGCTGCGTGGATGACGGCCTGCTGGATGTGCTGCTGGTGAAGGATGCCTCCTTCGACAGTCTCTGGTCCTGGATTCGCTCGCACTGGACAGGCAAAACCCCGGAAGGAGAAGACATCTTGTATTTTCGGACCCGTCAATTCCATGTGAAAACCACCCCGTCACAATTGATCGATTGCGACGGGGAAAAGGAAGGCAAAACACCGGCCACGATTTCCGTTTTGCCCGGTTATCTGACGATGCTGGCGGGAGATGGGTAACAAACAAAAGCGGAAAGAAGACGCGCTTCAGGTTCAGAAGCGCTTCGCCGTATTGCTTGATATTTTTTCGCATATCTCTTTCAATTCCTCCGGCGTTCATCC
Organism: Polycladomyces zharkentensis; assembly: GCF_016938855.1. NCBI lineage: Bacteria > Bacillati > Bacillota > Bacilli > Caryophanales > Thermoactinomycetaceae > Polycladomyces > Polycladomyces zharkentensis. The sequence continues at coordinate 525,692 of NZ_JAFHAP010000004.1, forward strand.
TTTGCGATAGTGGCGATTGTTTTGCGTTACCTTTTCGTGTTGGCTTTCGTCCTGTTGTTTGCGGTTGTGTTGGTCATTGGTCATCGGTTAGGCCGTACGTATCAATATAAAAATCCCGATTGGTATGGATCGTCGACAAATAGCGGTTAAGCATGCTGGCATGGTGGTCGGCACGGGATTTTTTCATCAGGATGTCAGAGCATCCGCCCATTCCACATAGGGATGGGCTTGTCATTTTGGGTTCCTGTGAGGGAACTTTTATCTGAGATACCACAAAAAAGCAGCTGTAGCCGCATCCAAACCGATGGTTTCGTTTGATTAACAGAGAGATCCCCGAGAGCAGAGCAAAACGAGTTCCATTGCCGGAAGTGAAATCATGACATTCCATGACATTCAAAAAAAAAGGTGGCCTTTTTCCAAGAGGCAACCCCTGAGCTAAAAGGAGCAAACACAAGCGGTGGAAAAAGGCTCATCCATCCAAAGAGACCACCATCAGACCCGTTCAACGGTCAGCCGATTTTATCGTCTGCAAATGATCGGTTTGGTTGACGCGAACCAATTGCCAACCGAATTCCGGATGGAAGGTGACCGACGTCACACCGGTATTGGTCAATCTGACATTCAATTCGGTACGTTGCTCATGCACGATGGCCATCAAACCGGCATGCATACTGCTACCGTGGCCGACGACGACCACATGGGCGCCCGGATGCCGTCGGGCGATCCACTCCCACTGTTTGGCGATGCGTCGACTCAGCTCGTCAAAACGCTCAACTCCGTAGCGTCCGCCTTCTGCCCATACTGCTTTCCAATCAGGATACCGCTCTTCCAATTCCTCGAACGATATGCCTTCCCACTCCCCAAACGACCGCTCGCGCAATCCCTTCAGCGGGTTAACGGTCAATCCGTGGAGATGGGCAATCGCTTCCGCCGTTTCCACCGCCCGCTTCAGATCACTGGCATACACAGCATCCACCGGACGTGTGCGCATCCACTCGGCCAACAACCGCGCCTGCTCTTTGCCGTTATCGTTCAGCGGGATATCAAGCCGTCCCTGAATCCGCCTTTCTTGGTTGTATGCCGTTTCCCCGTGGCGAATCAGCCATAAATGTGTTTCCATGCTTCCTCTCTCCCTCTCATTGCAACAGTTGAAAACGCTGTTCCGATTCGTCCCAGATCCATTCAAACGTGCGCTTGACTTCTCCGTTCGGCTCCAATTGGTCCACCAGCAACAGATCGGCTTTTTGTTTGGGATTGCGGGCGATCAATACGATCCGATAGTACAAGGACCGACCAGCTGACAATAATCTCCCCTGATGAACCAACCCGTTGCTGCCACCTTGGTCAACAGCACGCCCTCTGTCGTCAATTATAACAAATCTCTTGGCCATTCCCCGATACACGATCCCCGGTTCCCGCACCGCCGGCGGCAAAGCTTCCTGAACAGCCAACAAAACGCCGTACCCGCGCTTGGTCAACTCCCCGCGAAACACAATGGTTCCCCCGCCAGGCATAACCGTTTGGATCAGCCGGGAGAGTGCCTGTTCCGAACGCTCGGGTCGCAATGCATCGATCTCCACGGAACAAAAAAAGGGTTCCGGCCCTTTTCGTGATCCGATCGATGCACCCACCACCGTCCATCGTCCGGGAAAATCCGGGTGGCGGATCACATACATCTCGGGAGCCGGGCGGAGGGGGGAAGCCCAATCGTGTTGTGCAAGCTGCCATTTCGTCCCTCGATCGTCCTGGACAAAGATGGTCAAAGTGGGTGATTTCCAGTTGGCTCGTATGATATAGTTGCCGGACCCCGGAATGCGCACAGCCTGATCGAATCGCCATCTCAAAGGTTTGGCTGACACCTTGATCCGGTATCCCATGTCGAGCGTTTCCTGAGCGATCTGCAATTGCTCTTCCGCCTCGCTCTGTTTCTGGGAATCTTGCACCGCATGCAACTGTTCAGAGGAAGGTACGTACAGCGTTTCTTCGATCCGGTTCCGTACAGTGTGATACAATTGGATGCGATAGGCTTGCGCCTCCCGATCAAACGTCATCACTGCCAGAAAGACACCGTCGTAGCTGTAACCCAGCAAATACGCATGCTGAGAGGAATAATGTTGAAACCCCTTTCTGTCAATCAATGAACGAAGACGCGGCACCTCCCGGTCAGCATACGGCACAAACAACGCAGTCTCCGAACGGGGAGGTTGCGGAATCCGTCCCCCCGAAAAGTCGTTCCACAATTGGCAACCCGCCAACAAGCTGACGAGCAACCACATCCCCAGCATCGTCCAACGGACTGCCAACAGCGCCACCCCTCACATGGAACCGTTTTGTTTGTATTCCATCTTATCGCAACAAAAACATCCTGACTATCCTTTTTATGTCTGTCAGGAACGCATAATCCATTCTTTTTATCTCAGAATAAACGGTAGGAAGCTGGCGAAAGGGAGATGAAGATGGATACCACGATGCGTTCTGATCAGCCGGATGTCAAACCTTTGGCGCGGTTTCGGCAAAGTGTGACGCAAGCAATCCGGCGTTTTTTCTCCGATCCTTGGGAGATTGAAGATGATTTTCTCGGAAGGGCCGCCGATTTTCTTCCCCGTATCAATATCGAGGAACAGGCGGACAGATATGTAGTCGAAGCCGAACTGCCGGGAATGGAAGCGGAGGAAATCGAGATCACCGTCTGCAACGGCGTATTGACGATCCGGGGAGAAAAACGGCGGAAGACCGAAAGACCTGACGCGCGACTTTATCGGGTGGAGAGCCGATACGGCGCCTTCCGCCGATCGTTGGCCCTCCCGGCGGATGCAGACCCTGAACGAATCCATGCCGAAAACGAAAATGGAATGTTTTACATCACGGTTCCCAAAAAAACCCATAGCTCCCGACTCCACATTCGCACACGGAACATGCGTAACGAGTGACTTGCCCCACGCGGCTGAAGCACCGGAGGCACTCCCTTTGGTGCCGTGGGCTTCTCGCTTCATCTGGCGTGGCAACCCACATCCATCCACGATGGCTTCGTCCAATCCCGGGTGAGTTTCGTAACGAGTTTTCGCTCGTATAGTAGCTTTCAATGTTTTCGCACATCTCGACTCCATTGTACCAAAATCTGCCGGACTTGCGAGAGGGAAAAGCCCTCCCGCGTCCGCCACTCGCTTTCATCCCAACCCTGAAGGGCAGGGTTTTCCCGCTCGCTCTTTATAAAAGCCGATCCGTCCATGGATCGGCTGCCAACCTTATTCTTTGACCGCTCCGGCCGTGATTCCGGAGATAATGCGCCGCTGGAAGATCAAGACCATGATCACCAGCGGAATCGTCACAATGATGGATGCCGCGGAGATCTCTCCCCAGGGGACCGTATATTGCCCCGGGAACATGGCAATGCCGGGTGGCACGGTTTTCATTGCCTCATCCGTATTGATGGTCAACGCAAAGAAAAATTCGTTCCACGCCGCGATGAACACCAAGATGGCCGTGGTAAACGTTCCCGGCACCGCCAGCGGCACAATCACCTTGCGAAAGGTTTGCAACACGGTCGCCCCGTCCACTTTGGCCGCTTCCTCCAAATCTTGAGGGATCTTCTGGAAAAAGGTTGTCAGATTCCAGACGGCCAACGGCAAGGCAAACGTGGTGTAGGGAATAATCAGACCCAAGTAACTGTTGGTCAGTTTCACCGATTGCATAAACAGAAAGATCGGGGAAATGGTGGCAATTTGCGGAAACATCGAAACCGCCAGCACCAATCCGAGAATCACCGTCTTCCCTTTGAAATGAAGTCGGGCAATCGCATAGGCGGCAAAAGAGGCGATCACAATGCAGTACAACGTCGTCAATGATGCCACCACAAAGCTGTTCCACAAATAAAGATGGAACGGACGTTGTGTAAACACGCGCTTATAGTTTTCCAAAGTGGGATGATCGATGATGGGTCGAAACGCATGATCGCCAAACAGTTCACCGGGTGGCTTGAGAGACGTGATCAACTGCCATAGAAACGGAAACAAGATGATGAACAAAAATCCGGCGATCATGAGGTAAAACAGAAACCCCGGCTTCTGCCGCATCTTAAGTCACACTCCTTATTTACTCCGGCCGCTGGGAACCAAGTCCGTTCCCAACACTTTGACGAAGATCATGCTAATAACGGCCACACAGAAGAAGACGATCACGGACAACGCCGAACCGGCCCCGAAGTTCATCTGGGCAAACATCGTTTTGTAGGCGTAGATCGAAATCGTTTCCGTGGCGTTGCCGGGTCCCCCGCCCGTCAGGACAAAAACCAGGTCAAAGATCCGGAACGCATCCAATGTCCGGAACAACAACGCGACGAGAATGGTCGGCTTCAACAGCGGGAGCGTGATCTTCACAAACTGTTGGTACCGGCTGGCACCGTCCACTTCCGCCGCTTCATACAGCGATTGCGGAATGGTTTGCAAACCGGCCAGCAACAGCAACGCCATGAACGGAGTAGTTTTCCATACGTCGGCGACGATGATGGCAAACATCGACCCCCATTTCGTTGTCAGCAACTCACCCATATTGGGGATGATGTGAAGCACCTCGAACAATTTGGCGACAATCCCGTTTTGACCGTCAAACAAGAACTTCCACATCAAAGCGGAGATGACGGTGGGAATGGCCCAGGGAATCAACACGGAAGCGCGTACCCATCCCCGACCGAGGAATTGCTTATTCAGCAACAGCGCAATCCATAATCCGAACACCAATTCCAAAGTGACGGAGATAACGGTGAACACCAGTGTGTTCTCCAATGACGCCCACATCCGCGGGTCTTGAGCGAATTGCCGATAGTATTGGAGTCCGACATAGTTGGGCGAAATCAGCGCGGATTGAAGCCCGTCAACCAAACCGATGACGTCTTTGGGTTTCTGAAGTACTCCCTGCTTCTTTAAATCTTCCAGTTCAGAGCGAATGTGTGAAAGCGACTGTTTCACCTTTTGTGCGGTCTCATTTTGGATGTTGGCATACTTCAAATCGGGCGGAACCGGCTTGAAATCCGTGAGCAAATCATTCACTTGATCGTAACGCTCTTTTACCCCTTTTTCCCGGTTGAGCAGATCGTTTAGTTTCTGTACGTCATCCCGTACGGCCTGTAACCGATCTTTTTGTGCATGGGCGTGCTGAATTTCCGAATCCAGCGCACTGATCAAAAACGGAGCGTTATTGAGATACTCTTCCATATCGATTCCGTATTGACCATGAACCTCGGTTTTGGCCGGATTGTTCAACCGCACATCGTGCAAGCTGATCCAAAAAGAACGGATCACCGGCCAGATCGCGATCAGCAGAATGATGATCAGCGTAGGCAACACGAACAGATAGCCGATCGACCTTTCCGACAATCCCATACGCTTACCGGTTTTCATGTTGCGTCACCACTTTTGTTGAAGGCTGATCGGGAGGACAATCCTCTCCCTCCCTTTTTTGATTCTTTGTGCGGGGACCGGGAGCCGTACGCATCCGTTCAGTCAGAACAGGGAACGGTCTCCCGGCTCACTGACTCTTGTTGTTCCCATCTATTGTTTACTGCTTGACCACTTGTTTCAGCTTTTGCTCCATGTTCTTCACGGCTTGTTCCGCCGTTTGTTTCCTCACAATGGCCTTGGAGACTTCAATTTGAATGATGTCAGAGATTTTCGGGTAATCCGGGGAAACCGGCCGGGGCACGGCCGCGCTGACTCCTTTGACAAAGTCCTTTTGGGAGAACAACGGGTTGGCATTTTTTACAGCCGGATCATTGTACGCCGGCAGGTACGTCGGGGCCGATCCGCCATATTGCGCCGTGATTTTTTGACCTTCCAGGCCCGTCATGAATTTCACCAGTTCCCAAGCCTCTTTCGGATGCTTGCTGTATCGGTTGATTCCCGTCATCCATCCGCCCAATGTGGCAGCCGAGCCGTGGTCGCCGGCGGGCAGGGGTGCTACGCCAACTTTATCCTTCACTTTGGACTGTGCCGGATCTTGTACCAGTGCGTACATGTAAGGCCAGTTGCGAATCAGTGCCGATTGGCCTTCCAGGAAGGCGGTATGGGATTCCAGCTCGGTAAAGGTGGTCACATTGCTCGGCACGAAGTCGGATTTGGTCACTTCGATCATTTTTTTCAACCCTTTGATGGTTTGCGGGCTGTTGATCACCACACGCCCTTGATCGTCCAGGATTTTGCCGCCGTAGGAGGAGATGAACTCCAAGAAGTTGCAGACCAGCCCTTCATATTGTTTCGCTTGCATCAGGTAGCCGAATTTGGTGCCGCCTTTTCCTTTCGTCTGTTTGGCTTGTTGAATCAGCTCGTCCCAGGTTTTCGGCGGTTGCTTGATCAGGTCTTTGCGATAATACAAGAGACCGGCGTCGATGAATTTGGGCATCACCCATTGCTTGCCTTCAAACTTTCCTGCTTCAACCGCACCGGGTACGTATTGACTCATATCGATCCGGTCTTTTTGGATGAAACGGTCCAACGGCAAGAGATAGCCCGCCTGGGCAAACTCGGACGGCCAAATCACGTCCAGGTCGAACACATCGATTTCGGACGATTTGCTGGAGAGCATCGTCACGTACTGATCATGGCTCTGACCCGTATCGGCCGGCATCTCCCGCACGACGACGTCAATGTTGGGGTGTTTTTTTTCGAATGCTTCCACGATCTTTTTCGTTGCCGGTGTGACATCTTTTCCCCGGGCATAGACGATCTTCACTTTGCCTCCGCTACCGCTGTCCGCATCCGAACCTCCCGGACTGCAAGCGGCCAATGATACTGCCATCGTCAACGCGAGACCCGCGCTCACCCATTTTTTCCACTGTTTCATGCGTGTTTCCCCTCCTGTTTGTTACATTCCTTCCATCGCTTCGTGATGACCGCAACCGCTGATGGCTTTGTTAACCCCTGTCCCTTCTCACCTCCTGGTCCGTCTCATCCAATGTGACGGGCTTTCCCGTCCGGGAAGAGGTATAGATCGCATCCAAAATGCGGTGAATGTAAACACCTTGCTCCGGCCGGCAAATCGGTTCCGCCTTTCCTTCAGCGGCATCGAGGAAATTTTGCAACAACAGCAACCGATCATTTTGCCGTCCGGGATACAAAACCGAATCGACGGGAACTCCCGCTTCCTCGTGGAAAAGCGTGATTTTACCGGCATCAAAATCCATGGTGACGCCACCTTCCCCGCCGTACAATTGCACGTAGGCGCGGTCTTTCTCAATATGGGCGGCCCAACTGACGTCCAAGATCAGCGTGGTTCCGTTTTCAAACTTGATCATGGCCACCGCCAAGTCTTCCACGTCGAACACACCCTGATCGTCGACGGTTCCCCAAGCGAAAAGCCCTTTCTTTTTCGGACCGAACACGCTGTAAGTCTGACCGAACACGGTGACCGGTCGGGGATAGCCGATCAACCAAAGTGCCAGATCCAACACGTGCACCCCGATATCGATGAGGGGGCCACCTCCAGCCTTCTCCATGGACGTAAACCAGCTTCCCCAGCCGGGGATTCCGTTTCGCCGAATCCATCCCGTTTTCACATGATAGACGGTTCCCAGCTTGCCTTGATCCACCAGTCGTTTGAGCAACGCCGATTCCCCACGGAAACGATTGTTTTGTCCGACCATCAGCACTTTGCCCGCCCGTTTGGCTGCATCCAGCATGGTCATCGCTTGATCGGCGTTGAGTGCCATCGGCTTTTCGCACAAAACGTGTTTGCCCGAGGCCAGCGCTTCTATTGCCACCGAGGAATGCAGAAAATTGGGAATGCACAAAATAACCGCATCCAGATCATCCCGTTTCAACATCTCCCGGTAATCGGTGTAAACGTGCGGAATGCCGTACCGATCGGCGCGCATCCGGGCCGATTCCTCATTCACGTCCGAGATGGCGAGGGCGTGTGCCCGCGGCTCCTCCCTGATGGCGGCGAGGTGGGCTTCCGAAATCCCACCTGCGCCGATAATTCCGATCTTCCATGACTGCGACATGATTGTGCCTCCAATTAGCCTACTTGAGTTGGTTGCAGTTGCACGATGCGTTTCTCTTCCGCAGAACGAATGGCCGCCAAAATGATCTCCAGCGATTTTTTTCCTTCCTCGCCCGAGATGAGAGGGGGTTCACCGGAGAGGATGCTGTGGACGAATGCGTCGATCACGCCGCTTTTGGTTTGTCCTCCCTCTTCGTTGGTGGCGATGGCGCCCACCTGATACCGTTCGACCGTGCCGTCCCGAAATTCGACAATCACTTGGTCCACCGGGTCAACCCCAATTTTCATGGTACCGTTTTCGCAATGTAAAATCGTGCTGTTATCTTCATTTGGATAATGCGTCCAGCTCGCTTCCATGGTACCGATTGCACCAGCTCGAGTACGCAAAATGATCACTGCGTTGTCGTCCACATCCGTTTCTTCCTTGTGCAACGTGTCCACCAACGCTCCCACTTCCACAATCTCATCCTGCAAAAGCCAACGGATCAGATCGGCCTTGTGGACGCCCAAATCACCCATCGCACCGACAAACGCCCGATTTTTTCGGAAAAACCATCCGCCTTTTCCTTCGGCACTCCATTGTTCAGGACCGCCGTGACCGAATGTCGTGCGGAACGTGAGCACTTTACCCAATCTGCCGCTTTCCAAAATCTCTTTCGCTTTGACGTGCGGCGGCATCAACCGCTGATTGTGTCCGATCATCAGAACCACGCCGTTTTCCCTTGCCGCATCAATCATCGCCTGAGCTTCCTCACCGGACGTGGCCATCGGCTTCTCACACAATACATGTTTTCCCGCACGCGCCGCCGCAATCGTCATCGGACCGTGTTCCACGTTGGGCGTGCAAATGCTGACGGCATCGACCGCATCATCCTTCAGCAACTCCTGATAATCGGTGTATACCTTGCCGCCGTATTGATCGGCGAACGGTTTCGCCCGCTCCGCTGCCACATCACAAAAAGCGACCAGTTCCACATGGGGATTTTCCGCGTATTCCGGAATATGACGATACTTGGCAATGCTTCCGCAACCGATCACACCCACTCGAATCTTGGCCATGTTGATCCCCTCTCTCAAAGTCTCAGGTACTGATGGAGCGACAGCCTTAGACCCACCACATATCGGTCAGCTGTTCCTTCGGCAACACCCGTTTCAGGTTTTCCACCGCTTTCAGGAAGCCTTCTTCCACCGACAGGAGCGCATCTTCATGCTCGATGCTGACCACGTAATCGTAACCCACCATCCGCAAGGCGCTCAGGATGTCCGCCCAGGTTTTCAGGTCGTGACCATAGCCGACGGTTCGGAAGATCCAGGCACGCTCCTGCATGTTGGCATACGATTGCATGTCCGTGAGCCCGTACATGTTGACATTGTCCGGGTCGATGTAGGTGTCTTTGGCATGGAAATGGTGAATGGCGCCCGCTTTCCCCAGAATTTTCACCGCAGCCACCGGATCGATGCCTTGCCACCACAAATGACTGGGGTCCAAGTTGGCCCCGATCACTTCTCCCACCGCTTCACGCAGTTTCAACAAAGTGGCAGGGGTGTGGACCAAAAACCCGCCGTGCAGTTCCAGCGCGATTTTCACATTGTGTTCCTCGGCAAATTTCCCCCACTCCCGCCAATAGGGTATCAGCTTCTCTTTCCACTGCCATTCCAGGATTTCACGATACTCATTGGGCCAGGGTGCCACGGGCCAGCTGGGCATCTTGGCTCCTTCGTAAGCGCCGGGTGTTCCGGAGAAACAGTTGACGACCGGAACTTCCAGCTTTTCCGCCAGCAACACCGTTTTCACAAACGTGTCATGGGACTGTTGTGCAAACGATTTCTCAGGTGTCAATGGATTACCGTGACAGCTTAACCCGCTGATGATCAGATCACGGTCTGAAATCGCTTTCTTGAAGGCGCGCAATTTTGCTTCGTCTTCCAGCAACTCATCCGGATTGCAGTGCGCATTTCCCGGGTAATTGCCCGTTCCGATCTCCACTGCATCCAGTCCGGCCGCTTTGACGATATCGAGCATTTCCTCAAACGACATCTGCGAAAACAAGACCGTGAACACACCAAGCTTCACAATGTTTCCCCCTTTGATATGTAGCGATTGAGGATGGCAAGCGGACTTTAAGCGAATTTTGCGTCAACGAGCCGTTTTCGAAAAACACACACCTTTCTCGATATCGAAAACGTTTTCTCCTCTTCTAGCATAAAAAATGATGCGCAAAGATGCAACCGTTTGTATGATCCAAAAATAAACATCCCTGCCTGCCCTGCCGAAGCGAAAGCCCGGAACGGCCGGAGAAATCCGTCGGTTTCGGTTGGTCTCTTACCTGCTCGTGGCTATAATAGATAGGGAATCACCGAAGAACACCTTCGGGATCATCGGCAATACTACGAACAACATAACGAGGGATACCATGAGACTCAGACGAAAACCGGAAGCAAAAGACTTTGTACGTCAACATCCACGGGTCATCAACGACCCGAAGCAACTGCGCGGACAATGGCGCACATTCCTCAAGACCGACCGACCGCTCCATGTCGAGTTGGGCACCGGCAAAGGACGATTCTTATCCAACATTTGCGCCGCAAAGCCCGACATTCATTGGATCGGCGTCGAACGCGTGGAGGAAGTGCTGATGCAGGCGCTCAAAAAAGCGGATGAACAGGACTGCACCAACCTTCACTTTCTTTGGATGGACATCGCGGAACTGGGCGAGGTGTTCGACAGAGGGGAAGTGGCCCGTTTTTATTTGCATTTCAGCGACCCGTGGCCCAAAAAGCGGCATGCCAAACGTCGGCTGACGCACCGCGACTTTCTGGCCCAATACCAGAAGATCCTGGGATCGGAGGGGGAGCTGTTGCTCAAAACCGATCACCGGTCCTTGTACGAGTTTACGCTGGAGGAGCTGGCCGTATGCGGTTATACGGTGCTGGAGCAGAGTGAAGACCTGCATCGGAGCCCTTACAGCGAAGGCAACATCATGACCGAGTATGAAGAAAAGTTCGTCGCCAAGGGAATGCCGATCTACTACCTGCTCGCCCGACCGCCGGCCGAATTTCCGGAGGAAGTGCTGGAGAAGAGAAGGAGAAGAAAGACTTGGCAGATCGACGCGGGTCAGGAACAAACAGATGATGAGACGAACCGAAATGATGACGACGGATGAATAGACATCCCGTCAGGTGCGAAGTGAATCTGTCTTCAGCCGAACGGTTCATCCGTCAGCGCGTTGCCTGATTCATCCAAGACGGCAACATTCCCAAGCGACCGAATCCGAATCCCGAACCGGCAGTGAACCTAAAAAGCGTCGGGCCATTTCCTCCATGCCAATCGCACTTTGCCCACGTCCTGGTCTCCCGGTTCAAAACGGGCTTGGTCGCATTCTCATTGACTTTTGCCCCATATGTTTTATAATAATGTTTTGTATGGCTCAAATCTCCCTGGGGTTTGAGGATAGCACGCAAAGTGATGGTGATGGATCACCCTCACTGGTTCGCTCCGTGAATGGCGGCTGCATCGTTTTCACGGATGTCCGGCTTTTCGCCGCTATCCGGAAAGTACGGGCAACTTCGCGAACCAGCCATCCCGTCATTTGCATTCCAACGCAAATGATGAAAGGGGAGCTTCAGTATGGCACGTTATACTGGACCTCGTTGGAAACTGAGCCGTCGTCTCGGCATTTCCCTTTCCGGCACCGGAAAAGAGTTGAAACGGCCGTACCCGCCGGGTCAACATGGTCCGGGACAACGCCGGAAGCTGAGCGAATACGGCCTTCAGCTGCAGGAAAAACAAAAACTGCGTCTGATGTACGGTTTGAATGAAAAACAATTCCGCAACCTCTTTGACCGTGCAGGCAAAATGAAAGGGGTTCACGGTGAGAACTTCCTGAAGTTGCTGGAATCCCGCCTGGACAACCTGGTGTATCGCCTGGGCTTCGCCCGTACCCGTGCACAAGCGCGGCAATTGGTGGTACATGGACACATCACGGTCAACGGGAAAAAAGTGGACCGTCCGTCCTACCAAGTACAGGTGGGTGACGTAATCGGCCTGCGCGAAAAGAGCCGCAACCTGCAAGTGGTCAAAGAAGCGCTGGAAGATCGGCAATTCCTGCCGGAATATCTCGAGTTCGACGAAAGCAAAATGGAAGGCACCTACAAACGTCTGCCTGAGCGTTCCGAACTCCCGGCGGAAATCAATGAGCGGATGATCGTGGAGTTCTACTCCCGTTAATCCTCTTTTCACCATGCCACTCCATTCGTTTTTGGATGGAGTGGTTTTTCTTTACAAATCATCCATTATGGGGTGATACCATGGCCACTTTTTTGCTGTTGCACAGTCCCTTCGTCGGTCCGGCCACTTGGAACTGGGTCGCACAAGTGTTAAAACAACGGAAGATTCCTGCCATCGTTCCCATTTTGCGACATCGAAAAGACGAACCCCCGTATTGGAAGCAACATGTAGATCAAGTCGTGACGGCCTTGGAACATCTCACGCCCAAGGAACCGATCATTCTGGTGGCGCACAGTGGTGCGGGCGTACTGATTCCGGTCGTGGCCGATGCCATCCGGCAACCGGCGGTCGGTTCCATTTTTGTCGACGCACTCATTCCCCAAGACGGCAAAAGCCGATTGGATCTGTATAATACAAAAGAAGCGGCGGACGAATTTCGCCGGCAAGCACGGGACGGCATGATTCCGCCGTGGACCGAAGACGATCTGAAGACGGCGATCCCCGCGCCCTCCGTCCGTCGCACCTTCGTGGCTCAACTATACGAGACACCACTCGCCATGTACGAGGAGCCGATCCCCGTACCGGACAGCTGGCCCGGACATCCGTGCGTCTACTGGAAATGGACGGAACACTACGAACCGCAACGTCAAATCGCGGAGCAAGCAGGTTGGCGCTGTATCGAAACGAAAGCCGGCCATTTTTACCTGTTGCAGGAACCCGAAGTGGTCGCCGATCAACTGGTGGAAATCGGTAACGATTTGTTGCAGCAAGCCGGTTTGGAACCGTTTTGAAAACCAGGGCACGTTCAAGAATGCAAAAAAAGAGCAGCATCCGTTTCCCCCTGCCACTTCCATTCGCGGGCAATCTTCTCTCGCGAAGTGTACATTGCCAATATCCTGCGCTTAAAGGGTAGAGAAAAGTGATCCTGTCAGGTTGTTGACAAAGTACACGGGACCCGATTTCCCGTCGAGTGATGCGAATCTTGAAACGGGAAAATCGGGTCCGCTCTTTTGTTAAACCAGCTTCACTTTGGCAAATTTACGTTTTCCCACCTGTACCACCATTCCATCCTCAACGGGAAGATGCTGATTGACATCCGTCACTTTCTCCTGGTTGACGCGAACCGCGCCCTGCTGGATCATCCGACGCGCTTCTCCATTGGACGCAACAAGCTTCAAGGTGGAGAGCAGTTGCACCGCCCACATCTTGCCGTCTTGAAGTTGACCCGCCGGGATCGTCACTTCCGGGATATCCTCCGGCAGGGCATTTTGCTGAAACACTTGGCGGAAATGGCGTTCAGCCTCATCAGCGGCCTCCCGTCCGTGATACATGCGCACCAGAGTATGGGCCAGCTTCATTTTGGCGTCCCGTGGATGAACGGTTCCATCGGCCAGCCCTTTTTTCAGCTTCTCCAACTCTTCGTTGGACAGATCGGTCGCCAACTCGAAGTATTTCACCATCAATTCATCAGGGATGGACATGGCTTTTCCGTAAATCTCCTGCGGCGGTTCCTGGATGCCGATGTAGTTGCCCAAGCTTTTGCTCATCTTTTTGACGCCGTCCAAGCCCTCCAACAGCGGCATCATCATGATCACCTGTTCGGGCAGGCCGTATTCGCGTTGGAGTTGACGGCCCATCAGCAGGTTAAACTTTTGGTCCGTCCCTCCCAGTTCAATATCGCTTTTCAGCGCGACCGAATCATAGCCCTGCATCAGCGGATAGAAAAATTCATGCACGCTGATCGCCTGACCGCTGTGATACCGCTTGGAGAAATCGTCCCGCTCCAGCATCCGGGCAACCGTGCATTTGGCGGCCAGTTCGGCCACTTCTGCAAATGTCATCGGCGACAGCCACGTACTGTTGAAATGGATTTCCGTTTTGGATTGATCCAGCACTTTGAACAACTGCTCGGTGTAGGTTTGGGCGTTTGCCTTCACCTCTTCTTCCGACAACTGGCGGCGCGTCTCCGATTTTCCCGTCGGATCGCCGATCCGTCCCGTAAAATCGCCGATCACCAATTGGACGATGTGCCCCAGCTCCTGGAACTGGCGCAACTTGTGCAATACAACCGTATGACCGATGTGGATATCCGGCGCGGTGGGGTCCAATCCCAATTTCACCTTGAGCGGCCGGTTGGTTTCAATGGAATGACGCAGTTTTTCCTTCAATTCTTCTTCCGGGATGATCTCGGCCACACCGCGGCGGATGACGGCCAACTGCCGCTCAATCTCCCGTTGAACTTCCGGTTTGATCTCCGTTGTGCTCATTTCCATCCCTTCCTTTTTCGTTTACATAAAAAAACCCCATCCTCAAGGGACGAGGTTCACCCGCGGTACCACCCTTTTTGAAAGCCATTCTGCTTTCCGCTCGTTCGGATAACGGGCAAGTCACCCCGTCGCACGAAGCCTGGGACGTGTCTGATCAATCCCCTTTGCCTGAGTGAGCCTTTTCTCCCTAAAGATCGCTCGCTCGCAAAAGGACACGCTTCTTTCAATCCTTTGAATGACCATAAACAGTCCAATCAGCCTCATGCGAAGCTCCCAGGTGTAATTCGCACGGCGGGAACCGCTGGTTCACACCAACCACCAGCTCTCTGTCGGGTTCGATCCGCCGGCTACTCGGCCTGTTCATCACTGTTTTTCCGATGGACGCGTCCCCCAAATTGACGCGATTTTGTCGAAGATTTCAATGATCCTCCCAAACAATGCCTATGTTATAATATTACCGTTAAACGAGGAGGGTATCAAGCGATGGAACACCGTGATTCACCTTCATCCCCGGCGGCAAAAAAACAGTCGCTGGGTTTCCGGATTTTTAAAGGCTTTCTCTACACATTATTCTTCACCCTGGTCCTGGTGCTCACGCTGTCGGTTGGTGCCGCAGGTGTCGTCGCGGGTTACGTCGCCTCGCTGGTCAAAGATCAGCCGGTGCTGAGCAAGGCCGACTTTGAGAAGAAACTGACGGGATGGTCTCAAAACAGCCAAGCATTTTTCCGTGACGGGCAACTGATCGGACAGCTCAGGGGGGACGAAAACCGGAAACTGGTGACTGCGGAGCAAGTGAGTCCTTATCTGATCAAGGCTTTTATCGCGACGGAAGATCAAGAGTTCTACCAACATCACGGAGTTGTTCCCAAAGCGCTGTTTCGCGCGGCCCTGCAACAGGTGATGCACAGCTCGGTAACCACCGGCGGCAGCACGATTACGCAACAGGTCGTCAAGAACACCATTTTGCAAGACCAGTCGCAAACCCATGAACGCAAGGCACGGGAAATCTTCATCGCCTTGCGCATGGAAAAGATGTTCAGCAAAAAGGACATTCTGAACGCGTATCTGAACAGCACATACTACGGAAAAGATCCCAACGGCCGCAACATGTTGGGAGTGGAAGCTGCGGCTAAGGGAATCTTTGACGTCAGCGCCAAGGATCTCAACTTGGCACAAGCCGCCTACATAGCGGGCATGGTCCAACGGCCCAACGCGTACAACCCGTTCTTCGCCGACGACGGCTCCACGCTGAAAGCGGGGAAAGAACGCATGAAGGTCGTGCTGGACCGGATGTTGAAAACCCACAAGATCACCAAACAGGAATACGATCAAGCGTTGGCGTTCAACCTGCAGGCCTCACTGGCCAAACCGAAGCCCAGCGCCTATGAGAAATACCGGTATGTGATGGACGCGGTCGAAAAACAAGCGGCCGAAGCGCTCATGAAGTTGGATGGTCGGGACCCGGTTGAGCTGAGAAAGCAGGGCAAGTATTGGGCCACGCTGGAAGAATACCGGAAACGCGTCCTGACGGGCGGATACCGTATCGAAACGACCCTGGACAAAAACCTGTTGGATACGATGGAACAAGCCACCGAGCGGATTCCGTTCGCTCCTCCGGCCGACATCCGGGTGAAGGAGGGACCCAAAGGCAACCGCAAGTGGGTGGTGAAAAAGAATCAACTGCAACAGGTCGGTGCCACGTTGATCGATGTGAAAACAGGGGCGTTGCTGGCATTCGTCGGCGGACGGGAGACCAAAGTGAATCACGCGCTGGACTATCCCCGCCAACCCGGTTCTACGATGAAACCCTTGTTGGATTACGGACCGGCGCTTGATCTCGGTCTGATCACACCGGAAACGAAGATCAAGGACGAAGAGCTGAAAGCCGCAGACGGTACGGGTAAAACCTATCGCAATGCCAGCAAAAAATATGCGGGAGACGTGACGGCTCGCGAAGCATTGGCCAAATCGCTCAACATCCCGGCCATCAAAGTGTTCCGGATGGTGGGCAAGGAGCGCGCCTTCAGCTACCTGGAGAAAATGGGCTTCCGTTTCCATCCGTACGACGGGGAAGCTTCCGCCATCGGCGGACTTACCTACGGTTTCACAGTACAGCGCATGACTTCGGGATATGCGGCCCTGGCCAATCAAGGCAAATTCAACGAACCGTACATGATTCAGAAAATCATCGACTCCACCGGGAAAGTGGTGTACGAACACAAACCAAACCCGGTACAGGTTTACTCTCCGCGTGCCGCTTACGCCACCACTGACATGTTGCGCGATGTGATCAAAAACGGCACGGGAAAACTGATCGGTCAACGAATCCGCGGTTATGACATCGCAGGCAAATCGGGAACCACACAAAATCAGTACGACGTGTGGTTTATCGGCTATTCCCCCCGTGTGGCGCTGGGCGTATGGGTCGGATACGACTACAACAAAAAGATGTACAACGACACCGTCGCAAAGGAAGCATGGGCCACTTATTTCAAGGCAATCATGCAGGCTGACCCCAATCTTCAACCCAAGGGCGAACGTTTCGCCGCCCTGGGTTTGCCATTTATTATTTAAATATTCGTAATAGAAGGAAAACTAGCCACCCACGCTCGCCGCCATGCGCACGCCATCACCGAGGGAAAAAACCTGCCCTCCCTGTTGCCGACGAAACCTGCGATGTACCATGGGGCTGATATCGTTCACTGCCACAGCATCGGGTCCCGGCCCATCCTCATGCGCTCAGGAACATGGTGATTCGCAAATTCGGTCAGTTCGTTGGTATACCGTCACAGTCGTCAATGAAGCGGGAGAAGCCGCCCCACACCACCCGCACAGGCATGCGAAACGGTCTCTCTGCGCGAGTAACCCACACGTCGAACGGACACCATCGCTAACATGTCTGTTACAGCGGTGTTGATCAGATCGGGAATGCCCTCCTCTCCAAATCACCGCGCTCAAATGTCGCTCGCCGGCAAAAGGCTATCCTTCTTTTGAGACCGGTGAAATACCGGACGCTGGCACGGTGTTCCGCAATTAAATCAAAAAGCCCCGGGGAAAACCCAGGGCCAAGTTGATGATAAAGTCCGTCGATTGAAGCTCTGCACTTCACGGGGAATTCGAACCCGCTTCCAAAATCACAAGTGGTTCAACCACTTGTCCGCACCCCAGGTGTGACTTGCCCCACACGGCTGAAGCACCGGGGGGGCCGTGGGCTTATCGCTGATCCCGCGTGGCAACCCACATCCATCCACGATGGCTTCGTCCAAGCCTGGGTGGTGTTCGTCACGGGTTTTGGCTCGCATAGTCGTTTTCAATGTTTGCGCACTTCTCGACTTCATCGGCCAAAATTCAGTCGGACTTACGAGAGGGACAAAGCCCTCCCGCGTCCAACGCTCGCTTTCATGCCAACCCTGAAAGGCAGGGTTTCCCCGCTTCTCCTCTCAATCTTCCATCGTTGACAGGTCACCGGTGGGCAATCCCAATTCCCAGGCTTTGAGCACACGCCGCATGATTTTTCCGCTGCGCGTTTTGGGCAATTTGTCCTTGAATTCGATTTCGCGCGGGGCCGCATGAGCCGCCAGTTTTTCCTTCACATACGTTCGGATCTCCTCTTTCAGCTCTTCCGACGGCTGATATCCCGCCCGAAGTGACACAAACGCCTTGATGATTTGTCCCCGGACGGGGTCCGGTTTGCCGATGACGCCTGCCTCGGCCACTGCCGGGTGTTCCACCAGCTTGCTTTCCACCTCGAACGGTCCCACATTTTTTCCGCCGGTGACGATCACGTCATCCAACCGTCCCTGGAACCAGAAGTATCCCTCTTCGTCCATGTAGGCGGAGTCACCGGAGATGTACCATCCCGGAATGCGGAAATACTCCTGGTATTTCTCGGGGTTTTTCCAGATGGCGCGCATCATGGACGGCCACGGTGTGCGGATGGCCAGATTTCCCATCTGATAGGGTGGCAGTTCGTTGCCGTCGTCGTCGATAATCGCGGCCTGCACACCGGGAATCGGTCGTCCCATCGAGCCGGGTTTGATCTCCATGGACGGGTAGTTGGCGATCAGAATAGCGCCGGTCTCAGTCATCCACCACGTGTCGTGGATGCGTTGATTGTACACCTTCATCCCCCAACGGATCACTTCCGGGTTGAGCGGCTCACCCACGCTCAGCACATGTCGCAGGGAGGAGAGATCGTATTTTTTCACCACATCGTCCCCCGCCGCCATCAACATGCGGAAAGCAGTCGGAGCGCTGTACCAGACGGTGACTTTGTACTTTTCAATGGTCTGGTACCAATCGTCCGGGCTGAAGCGTCCGCCGCGCACCACGTTGGTGACTCCGTTGAGCCACGGTGCAAAGATGCCGTAGGAGGTGCCCGTCACCCAACCGGGGTCCGCCGTGCACCAATACACGTCGTCTTCTTTGAAATCCAGCACCCATTTGCCTGTTTGGTAATGCTGGATCATGGCATTATGGACGTGATACACTCCTTTGGGTTTCCCGGTCGACCCGGAAGTGTAGTGAAGCAGCATCCCGTCCTCGCGGTCCATCCACTCGATTTCCAAATCCGGCGAAGCATTCTCCATTTCCTTGTAAAAGTCATAGTAACCCTCCGGCAGTTCCCCTTGCGCCCCCACCAGTATGATGTGCTTGAGCGCCGGCAGCTCATCCACCGGGACACGCGGCAACAAAGCGGGAGTCGTCACCAGGGCGACCGCTTCGCTGTTTTCCAGGCGATCGCGAACAGCCGCCTCCATAAAGGCTTCAAACAGCGGACCCACGATAGCCCCGATTTTGATTGCTCCCAAAAAACTGAAATACAATTCCGGAATCCGGGGCATGAAAATGAAGACACGGTCCCCTTTTTGAACGCCGATGTTTCGGAGTACGTTCCCGAACCGGTTGGATTTCTCCTTCATCTCGGCAAACGTATACCGTTCCTCACGGTTGGGATCGCTGTAGATCAGCGCCAATTTGTTTTTTCTTTCTTCCGACTCGGCGTGACGATCAATCGCCTCGTAAGCGGCGTTTACCTTGCCCGTCTCGTACCAGGAAAAAGCCTTTTCCGCTTCTTTCCAATCAAATTCGCGAGCGGTCTTTTCGTAGTCCGGCAGGTTGGATTCCTTCACCGTTACAGCCAAGCGTTCCGTTTCCATCATACTTTTCTGCCCTCCTTGTTTCATCGATTCTTATGAAACCGCCTCCAATATCCATTATTATAGCATAGATTTAAACATTCGCAATTTATAAAGGACAAACGGGAATGCCCGTCCCTTCCAATCGGGATGATCGCGAGCGTCGGACAAGGGGGCTTCTGCCCCCTCGCAAGCCCGACAGGTTTTTGGTACAATCAAGTTAACAAGTGCGAAAACACAAAAAACTGCCATGCGAGCGAAAACTCGTGACATAAAAAATCACCCGGTCTGGGACGAAGCCATCGCGGATGGTTGTCGGTTGCCACGCCAGATGAAGCGAGAAGCCCACACCGACCAAAGGGTGTGCCTCTTGTGCCACATGATATCACAACCGCGGACCTTCTGTATTGAGACGGTTGCGATTTTTGAAAAAATTCCGCGCAAAACCGTCTCCCGCCGCTCCGTATTCGCGCTCGGCTGGAAGACGGCTTTCGCCCGTTAACGACAGTTTGTCAACTGGATCTTATGGGTCGGCAGTCCTATTCCCGGTCACATCCTATCCGTTCCACCGGTTCAACATCTCCCGCACGATTGCGCAGGATCGATCAGCGGCCAGCTTCGTAAATTCGGCAAAGTTGACGTTGGCCGAATGATCCGCCCTGTCAGACATGGAGCGGATCACGACATAGGGAATCCGGTTTGCGTAGCAAACGTGGGCCACAGCGGCCCCTTCCATCTCCACGCAAACGCCCTCCCATTTTTCCCGCAGTTCGGCCACTTTTTCCGGGCTCGAGATGAATTGATCGCCGGACAACACTTTTCCTTTCACCGTTTTGACATCCACCGCCCGCTGTGCCGCTTCCTCAGCCAAATGTATCAAACGTTCATCGGCGGGAAAGACCGAGACCGCCTGGAACGGGATTTGACCGGGGGCAAAACCCAACGCCGTAACATCCATATCATGCTGTTGACATGACGTGGAAATGACCAGATCCCCGATGTCCAGATCCGGGTGCAATGCCCCCGCCACACCAGTAAACACGATCGCTTCCACATTGAATCGGTCGATCAGGACTTGCGTGCAGATCGCCGCGTTCACTTTGCCCACCCCGGATTTGCACACCACGGCATCCGCACCGGCCAACCGACCGCGGTGATAACGGATGCCAGCATGCTCTTCCACTTGTTGTGTTTTCATTTCCTCCAGAAACAGGGCGACCTCTTCCTCCATCGCCCCAATCACGCCAATTGTCAATGAACGTTCTCCTCTCTCCCGTCAATTTTCACAGTTCTTGAATACGAGTGGAATCGCGCAACTCCAGCCGATATTGCAATACCACCCGTGCACTCTCCACCGGCTCGTCGTTCATATACTTGGTCAACAGGCGCATGGCCACAGCGCCGATGTCATACATCGGCACAGCCACCGTACTCAACAACGGACGCACTTGCGTGGCCAGCGGAATATCGTCGAATCCGATGATGGAGATGTCTTCCGGCACGGACCGACCGGCATCCTGCACTGCATGCAAAGCCCCGACGGCCATTTCATCACTGCAGGCAAATACAGCGGTAGGCGGTTGTTCGCTTTCCAGAAGACTGCGCATCGCTTCCAAACCGGAGCGGTAACGATAGTCACCGATACGAACCCATTCCTCTTGGAAGGGTAAGCCATTCTCCTCCAATGCCTGTTTGTAGCCCAAATAACGGGAATAACCGTTGACCGGATCGGTCAGCGGGCCGCCGATCAAACCGATGCGTTCGTTTCCCTCCCGAATCAGCGCCGTTGTGGCTTCCTTGGCAGCCTGTACCTGATCGATGACCACAGACGGGCGGTCACCGACAGGATCTTGCGTTCCCGCCAATACGATGGGCACATGCGCTTCGGCAAAAACCTGCCGATGTTCTTCTGTCACTTCACCGCCGAGGAACAGCAAACCGTCCACCTGTTTCTCCAAAAACGTCTCAATCAGCTGCAATTCTTTGTCCTTTTTGTTGTCCGAGTTACTCAGGATGATGTTGTAGTGATACATGTTGGCAATATCCTCAATGCCCCGCGTCAACTCGGCAAAAAATGCGTTGGATATGTCGGGGATGATCACCCCTACGGTTGTCGTCCGTTTGCTGGCCAACCCCCGCGCGACTGCGTTGGGCCGATATCCCAGCTTACGAATCGTTTCCAACACCTTTTTTCTTGTAGCTGGTTTCACATTGGGATTTCCATTGACCACACGCGAAACCGTTGCCATGGATACACCGGCTTCCCGTGCCACATCATAAATGGTAATTGCTTCTCGTTTCTTCCCCATTGTTATCTTCCACACCCAATTTACAATTTTTTCACGTTCCGTTTATCCAATATCTCCGCTTGGGAGCGGTTTCCTTTCGATGGAAACCGTCCCATTCATGGTGATGCCCTCTATCTTAAGATAATATTTTACCACAGGATCTCCCGCATTTTCACAGAATCCTGCAAGTTTCCTCATTATCTTATCCGAAAATCAAAAAAAGAACCGGTGTCACCTCGGCTCTTTTCAGGAGCCAGACAACTGCAGCACATAAGGCAAGGTTTCCCCCGTCACGCTCGTCCATGCTTGCGGGGTGCCGCGATTGATCCATACCACCGGTGTTTTGGGCGCCCACGTCTCAAACAACGGACGAGCCGGCACCAAACGAGGGATAAGCGGCGGCATGTCGGGATGTTTTTGTTTCCAATCCTCCAACAAAGCCAGCGCATGGGCTTCTGATGTGAACAAGTCGATCATAAGTTGGCCGCCGTCCTGTGTCAACGGCACCAATTCTCCTTGACTGTCAACGATCACCCAAACGGACTGCAATTCAGCCAAGGCCCGGCAAACTTCCCAACCGTTGGCAATCCCTTGCCCCTGACGAATGGCCTGTTCCAACGCTTGTAATCCTGCTTGAGCAGAAGCGGTCGATTCGGCCTGCACGTCATGGCCCTGGGAAGATGCGGGAGCAGAAGGTGTTGCAGTTGGCGATGGCGTTTGTTGCGACGGTGGCGAATCACCACTTTGCCGGGTTAATACCTCCATATGCCGGGATTCCAGCATCACCTGTTCAGGATACCCGAACTGCAAAAATGGCGCCTCAGCTCCTACTTCCTGACAGCGCCGAGCAATCCGGGACCACGGCATAAACGTCGTCGTTCCACCGCATTGGCGGCTGATCTGCTCGCAATCTTCCTCGGTCGCATAGACCGCGACCGTGTATGTATCCTTGGCATACTCCACCAACAACATCTGCTCATCCCTTACCGGCACCCAGCCACCCCCTTTGCGGGCCAGTTGCGCCACGGCATATTCTCTCCACAACCGAGCGGCCGCAGTACGGTCCAATGCCATTCGGGTGGGATGTCCGGGATTCACCACAAACCCGTCGTGTCCGGCGCGCAACGTTTTGGGGACCAGTGTCCAGGCAGATTCCGCCATCAGCCGGGGCGACCCCGGTGTTTGTAAACGGATCGCTTGCAAAGCTTCCGGATCCATTACCAACACCAATCGTTTGTTTTCCGGCGTGGCACCCGGGGCCAAGACAGGTTTTTCACTTCCCCCCGGTTCCGTTGCCAGCGTCAGCGTACGCAGAGGAGTTCCGTTTTTCGCCATATGGAAAAACCACTCATCCTGCGTCATCCGCCCGGACGAGACTTCATGCAACCATATCTGCTCGTTCTGAACAGTCTGCATCCATTCACTTTGACTCACCTGATTCGCCCCCTTTATCCTTTTTAACCACATTGTAACGCAAAAAAGGAAGAAATGGGGACGAAAGCCCCATTTCTCCCCAAACTGTTTGATTTATGTCATTCCGGACTTCAGCCATTCATCCCACGCAACGGGAAGTGAAGATTTCACATCAAATCATACGTTTGACGCAATTGTATCAGCAATTCTTCCAGTTGGGCGAGATTGATTTGCTGCGCTGCATCCGACAACGCCACCGAAGGTTCCGGATGCGCCTCCACCATGATCCCATCCGC